>JAEULC010000072.1 GCA_016792605.1 Rhodospirillales bacterium | reverse complement strand
CGCAGGAGCGCGAGCTGGAGGTGCAGCGCGCCACCCAGCGCGCCGAGGTGGCGCGGCAGCGCGCCGACAAGGAGCAGGAGGCCGAGCGCGCCCAGATCACGGCGCGCGAGGCGATCGAGCGTGCCCGGATCACGGCCGACCGCGCCGTCGAGGAAGAGCGCATCGCCAAGGAGCGCGGCGTCGAGGAGATGGAGATCGCCCGTCGCCAGGCCGTCGAGCTGGCCGAGCAGCAGCGCGCCATCGCGGTCGCCGGCCAGTCGCGCGCCCAGTCCGAGGCGCAGGCCGAGGCGGACCGCGCGCGGATGCTGGCCGTGTCGGAGGAGGAGCGGGTGTTCACCGCCCGCGAGGTCGAGATGGCCGAGCGCCGCAAGCGGATCGAGCTGATCGGGGCGCAGCAGGAGGCGGAGCGCGAAGCGCTGCGACTGAGGGTCGCCGCCGAGGCCGAGCGGGCGGCGGCGGACGACCGCGGCGCCGCGATGCGGGCCGAAGCAGAGGCGACGGCCGATTCCGACAAGATCCGCGCGCTCGCGGCGCGGCTCAGGCACGAGGTCGAGGCGGAGGGCCAGCGCCTGATGAACGAGGCGCAGAACACGCTGACGCCCGAGGCGCGGCTCTCGGCGATGCGCCTGCGCCTGATCGACAAGCTGGAGGGCATCATCCGCGAGTCGGCACGGCCCCTGGAGCGGATCGAGGGCATCCGCATCCTGCAGGTCGACGGGCTTGCCGGCGGTGGCGGGGGCGGCAGCGGCCATGGCCCCGCGAACGGCTACGAGAACGGCGGCGCCGGTGGCGGGCTGGCCGACAGCGTGGTGAACTCGGCGCTGCGCTACCGCGCCCAGGCGCCGCTGATCGACCAGTTGCTGCGCGAGATCGGCGTCGACCAGGGCGATGTCGGCAAGCTGGCGCGCGGCATGCTCGACCGCCCGGCGCCCGCAACCGGCGGCAGCGGCGGAGGCAAGAGCGAGTGATCAAGGTCTATACGTCGAGCGTCATCGACGCGCCGGCCGACGCGGTCTGGGCCCAGATCCGCGACTTCAACGGCCTGCCCAAGTGGACGCCCTTCGTCGCCGAGTCGCGGATCGAGGGCAACCAGCCGGCCGACAAGGTGGGCTGCGTGCGCAATTTCCGCCTGAAGGACGGCGGCACGATCCGCGAACAGCTCCTGACTCTCTCGGACTTCGATTTCCAGTGCACGTATTCGATCCTCGAAAGTCCCATGGGCGTCGAGAACTATGTCGCCACGCTGAAGCTGACGCCGGTGACCGACGGCAACCGCACCTTCGCCGAGTGGTGGGCCGAGTTCGACTGTGCGCCCGAGCGCGAGCAGGAGCTGTCGCGGCTCGTGGGCCAGCAGGTGTTCCAGGGCGCCTTCGATCAGCTCAAGACGCTGTTCCGCCGCTGACGATCGCATGATCCGCGTCACCCGTTCCGCCGTGATCGACGCCCCGATCGAGCGCGTGTGGGCCATCCTGCGCGACTTCAACAGCCACAATGCCTGGCATCCCGTCGTCGCGGAGTCGCATATCGAGAACGGCGAGGCCTCGGACCAGGTGGGCTGCGTCCGCAACTTCACGCTGAAGGACGGCAACCATATCCGCGAGCAGCTCCTGGCACTCTCGGACCAGGACTACGTCTCGACCTACTGCATCCTCGACGCCACCCTGCCGATGCGCCGCTACGTAGCGACGGTGCGGCTCAAGCGCGTGACCGACGGCGACCGCACCTTCTGGCACTGGGAATCGACCTTCGACGTGCCGCGGGGCCGCGAGAAGGAATTCGCCGACCTTGTCGGCAAGGGCGTCTACGAGGGCGGGTTCGAGGGGCTGCGCGCGTTCCTGCGGCGCCCGCGCGCCGCGGGGCCGCGCCCCGCGAGCAATGCCGGCTCGATGCAGACCAGTGGCGTCGTGGCCACGAGCTTCGGCGGGCCCGACGTGCTGCAGACCCGCACGCTTGATGCGCGCGCGCCGGGGCCGGGCGAGGTGCGCCTCCGGCACACCGCGATCGGCGTCAACTACATCGACGTCTATGTCCGCAAGGGCCTCTACCGCATGATCGAGCCGCCGGCGCCGATCGGCATGGAGGCGGCGGGCGTGGTGCAGGACGTCGGCGACGGCGTTGCGCATCTGCTGCCGGGCGACCGGGTCGCCTACGCTGCGCCGCCGCCCGGCGCCTATGTCGGCGTGCGCACGATGGCGGCGGACCAGCTCGTGGTCCTGCCCGACCACGTGGACGACGAGACGGCCGCCGCCACGATGCTCAAGGGCATGACGGCGGAGTACCTCTTGCATCGGACGCGGCCGATCCGCGCCGGCGACACGGTGCTGGTGCATGCGGCGGCCGGCGGGGTGGGGCTGCTGCTGTGCCAATGGGCCAAGGCCCTGGGCGCGCGGGTGATCGGCACGGTGTCGAGCGAGGAGAAGGCGCGGCTCGCCCGGTCGCGGGGATGCGACGCGCCGATCGTGACCAAGGACTATCGCTTCGCCCAGCAAGTGCGGCAGGTTAGCGGCGGCCGTGGCGTCGACGTGATCTATGACGGGCTGGGGCGCGCGGCGGCAGCCGAGAACCTGGAGGCGCTGGCCTTCACCGGCCACTGGATCAGCTACGGCCAGGCCTCGGGCCCGCTCGATCCCGTGCCGGCCGAGACGCTGTCGGCGAAATCGATCACCATGACCCGGCCGGTGCTGTTCCACTACACGGCCGAGCGCGCGACGCTGAACCAGATCGCCGGCCGGATGTTCGAGGCGCTGCGCCAGGGCACGATCACGGTCGACCTGCGCCACCGCTACCCGCTGGGGGCGGCAGCCGAGGCGCATCGCGCGCTGGAAGCGCGGCAGACGACCGGCCCCATCGTTCTCCTGCCTTGACGGCCTTCCGGACGGCGGCTTCGGCCGCGCGCCCGCTTTACGACCCCGCGGGCGGGTCGAAGGCCTGGATCGGCGGGAGGTTGCCGGTGAAGCGCTCGACCTCGACCGTCGTCAGCTGCCCGGTGCAGCCCTGGGCCAGGGACGAGGTGCCGACGTCGCGGGTCAGCACGTTGGGATTGCCGTGGACGCAGAGCGGTGCGTCTTCCGCCGGATCCATCGGGTCGTACCAGGCGCCGGTCGGCAGCTGGATCACGCCCGGCCGGATGCCGTCAGAGAGGCGCACGCCGGCAAGGCAGGCGCCGCGCTCGTTGAACAGCCTGATGATGTCGCCGTCGCCGATGCCGCGCGGCGTGGCGTCCACCGGGTTCATGGTCGCGACCTCGCGGCCGCGATGCTTGGCGCCGTCGCTATGGCCGCCGAAATCGAACTGACTGTGCAGCCGCGTGGCGGGCTGGTTGGCCACGAGGTAGAGCGGCGCGCCCTTGCTCGGCACGTCCGAGGGCTTCATCCAGGTCGGGTGGCCGGGGCAGTCGGCGTCGCCATGCGCATCGATCTTGGCCGAGAACACCTCGATCTTGCCGGTCGGCGTCGGCAGCTTGTTCGCATCGGGATCCTCGCGGAAGCGGCGCAGCTTGCCGCCGTCGTCTGCGTGCTGCGGCATCTCCAGGCCTTCGCCGCGCCAGAACGTCGCGAAGTCCGGCGCGGGCTTTCCCATCGCGGCCATCGCCTGGCGCGTCGGCTCGTAGAGATGCGCCAGCCACTGCCGCACCGTGCGGCCCTCGGTGAAGGCCTCGCGCGCGCCCAGCCGTTCGGCCAGGTCGGCGAAGATCGCGTAGTCGTCGCGCGCCTCGCCGACCGGCGGCAGCACCGGGTGCATCGGCACGAGCAAGGGATCGTTGCTGGAGGCGCCCAGGTCCTCGCGCTCCAAGGTCATCGTGCAGGGCAGCACGATGTCGGCGTGGCGCGCGGTCGCGGTCCAGGCGAGCTCGTGCACCACGAAGGTGTCGACCTGCCGGAAGGCGCGGCGCAGCCGATTGAGGTCCTGGTGGTGGTGGAAGGGATTGCCGCCGGCCCAGTAGACGAGGCGGATGTCGGGGTAGGTGCGGGTCTGGCCGTTGTAGCGATAGGTCGTGCCCGGCCCCAGCAGCATGTCGGCGATGCGCGCGACCGGAATAAAGTCGGTCACGCCGTTGCGGCCCTGCGACAGGGTCGGGATCGGCACGGCATTCACGCGCCGGCCGTAATAGCCGATGGCGCCCAGCGCGTAGCCGTAGCCGCCGCCGGGCAGGCCGATCTGCCCCAGCGCCGCCGCCAGCACCGCGCCCATCCAGGCCGGCTGCTCGCCATGCTCGGCGCGCTGCAGGGAATGCGCGACCACGACCAGCGTCCGCTTGCCGGCCATCCGCCGCGCGAGCGCGCGGATGGCCTCGGCGGATACGCCGGTGATCCCGGCGGCCCAGGCCGCGTCCTTGGGCTGGCCGTCCGCCTGGCCCAGCAGGTAGCGCTCGAAGACCGGCCAGCCCTCGGTGTACTTGGCGAGGAAGGCCTTATCGTGCAGACCCTCGGCAACCCGGGTGTGGACGAGGCCCAGCATCAGGGCCGTGTCGGTGCCCGGGACGGCGCTGATCCATTCGGCGCCCGCTTCCTCGGGCAGGTCGGAGCGCAGCGGGCCGACCAGGACGAACTTGCAGCCACGCTTCTGCGCGCGCTCCATGGCGCCGCGCTCGACGTGCTGGCTGATGCTGCCGCCGGCGACGGCGCTGTTCTTCAGCGCCATGCCGCCGAAGGCGAGCACGATGTCGCTGTGCTCGGCGATCTGTTCCCAGGTGACGTTGCGCTTGGTCAGGTCCTCGTACTCGTCGAGCACCTGCGGCAGGATCACTGAAGAAGCGCCGGAGCTGTAGCTGTTGACCGACTTCACGTAGCCGCCGATCGCGGTGTTGAGGAAGCGGTGGATCTGGCTCTGGGCGTGGTGGAAGCGCCCGGCGCTGGCCCAGCCATAGGAACCGCCGAAGACCGCGCCGGGTCCGTGCTTGTCGCGCACCCGCTTGAGCTCGGCGCCGAGCAGGTCGAGCACCTTGTCCCAGGAGGCGGCGACGAACTCGTCGCGCCCGCGCTTCGGGTCCGGTCCGGCCCCGCGCTCCAGCCAGCCGCGCCGGACCATGGGACGCTCGATCCGCGCGCGATGACGCAGCGCCGCGGGGAAATTCTCCAGGATCGCGCTGGGGTCGGGATCGCCGGGATGCGGGCGCATCTCGAGCTTGTTGTTGCGCCAGCGCGCGGAAAACACGCCCCAGTGCGAGGTGTGGGGGCGGAAGCGGTCGGCGGCGGGGCCGGGGGCAAACACGTCGTCGGCAGAGGTCATGGGCGTCCCAAGATGCTTGGAGGCGCGCATCATGCGACGCCCGGCCGGTCCGATCAATGCAGCGCGGGGCGGACACCCCCTTGCGCGACCGGGCAAAGAAATGTAGGAGTTGCCACCAGAATGTTGTAAATACAACATTGGCCGGGAGGGGCGCTTGGACTTCATCTTCATGCTGACGCAGCACGACCGCACGGTCGCGAACTGCCTCGACGTGCTGCGCCAGATCGAAGGCCTGGGCGTCGGCCATATCGGCTTCAAGGACATCGGCGTCGACCGTGCGACGATGGTCGAGCTGGTGCGCCGCATCAAGGTCGTCGGCGCCACCAGCTACCTGGAGGTCGTCAGCACCTCGGCGATGGACATCGTCCGTTCGCTGGAGGTAGCGAACGATCTCGGCGTCGACCGCGTGCTGGGTGGCACCGATCTGGCGGCGGCCAGGCGCATCCTGGGCGATCTCGGCCGCTACTTCCCGTTCCCGGGCATTCCCGTCGGGCACCCAACCCGGCTCGGCGGCTCGCCCGGTCTCGTCGCCGACCAGTGCCGGCAGATGCGCGATGCGGGCTGCGGCGGGGTGGACCTGCTGGCCTACCGGGCGACCGAAGCCGAGCCGATGGCGCTGGTCCACGCGGCGCGGCGCGCGCTGCCCGACCGCAAGCTGGTGGTGGCCGGCAGCGTCAACGCCGCCGATCGCATCCATGCCCTCGCCAGGGCCGGGGTCGACGCCTTCACCATCGGCTCGGCCGTGCTCGATCACTCCTTTGCGCCGGGCCTGGCCTCGCTGCCCGGACAGATCGGCGCGGTGATCGCGGCCTGCCGCACCGCCCCGCGCGCCGCGGCCTGACGCCGCCGATGCTAGGGGGATCTGCTGGCGCCCCCGGCTCCTCGACCCAGCCGGCGACGCCGGGCTGCTGGGACTCGGCGCCGCTGCCTGATATGGTCCGCGCCATTCGAAGCGATGGGGCGAGTGTCGATGCAGCGGAACGATAGGGGCGGCGGCAAGCTGTCGCAGGACGAGCGCCACGCGCAGATCCTGACGCTGCTGCGGCGCGAAGGCGCGGTGCAGCAGCGTCAGGATCTGCGCGTGGCGCTCGTCCTGACGCTGCTGCGGCGCGAAGGCGCGGTGCAGATCGCGGGCCTGGCAAAGATCTTCAACGTGACGACCGAGACGGCGCGGCGCGACCTGGACGAGCTGGCCGGGCGCGGGGCGTTGAAGCGCACCTATGGCGGCGCGGCCAGCCGGTCGCTGATCGACGAGCCGGCGATCGGCGAGCGCGAGCGGGCGCGGTCGG
>JAEULC010000131.1 GCA_016792605.1 Rhodospirillales bacterium | reverse complement strand
GGGCGGCGGAACGTCGCCGAAATAGATCTCGGCATAGGCGATGTCGGAGATGATGTAGATGCCGTGCTTGCGCGCGAAGTGGACGGCGCGGTCGTAGAAGTCGAGCCCCACCACCTCGGCGGTCGGGTTGGACGGGTAGTTCAGCACCAGCGCCAGCGGCTTCGGCACGGAGTGCTTCACCGCGCGCTCCAGCCCCGCCATGAAGTCCGAGCCGTCGCCGACCGGGATGTGGCGGATCGCCGCGCCCGCGATGATGAAGCCGTAGGGATGGATCGGGTAGCTGGGGTTCGGCACCAGGATGATGTCGCCCGGGCTGGTGATCGCCTGGGCAAGGTTGGCGATGCCCTCCTTCGAGCCGAGCGTCGCGATTACCTCGGTCTCGGGATCGAGCTCGACGCCGAAGCGGCGCTGGTAGTAGGCCGCCTGGGCGCGGCGCAGGCCCGGGATGCCGCGCGAGTTGGAGTAGCGGTGCGTGCGCGGGTCCTGGATCGCCTCGACCATCTTGTCGACGATGTGCCTGGGCGTCGGCTGGTCCGGATTGCCCATGCCGAAGTCGATGATGTCCTTCCCGGCGGCGCGCGCCTTCGCCTTCAGCCGGTTGACCTCGGCGAAGACATAGGGCGGCAGGCGGCGGGTGCGGTGGAAATCCTGGTCCATGGGGTGGTGTCCAGTGGCTCGTGCGGCGGTTGCCCTCTATGCCGCCCCGCCGACCGCAGCGCAAGCCGGACGGAGGACGGAGACGGGATACCGTCAGATTATTGCGTCATTTCCACGGTTAAGGCGTTTGCCAGTTCTCGACGCGCAATCCCGGCACCTGGCGGAACTCGCGCAAATTGGCGGTTACCACCGCGTGACCGAGTTCCAGGGCGTGGACGGCGATCAACAGATCGAGCGCTCCGATCACCTTGCCCCGCGATTCCAAGGCTGCCCGCACCGCGCCATAGCGACGGTCGAACGGGGCGTCGACCGGCAAGACTTCCAGCGCACCAAGCACGCTTTCGACGCGCGCACTCAAGGCCGCCGAGCCCTTTCGCGCAGCGCCATAGCGAAGCTCGCACGCGACGAATATGCTCGTGCAGACCTGATCCTCGCCGACCTTGGTGACCCGCCGGGCAACGCCGCCTTGGGGGGTTCGGATCAGGTCCGAAACGGCATTCGTGTCGAGGAGATAGCGCATCGCTAGAGATCGACCGGCTCGGCCGGCGGGTCGGAAATCTCGGGCAGTTCCTCATGCAGCGGCGCGAGTGCGGCGAGCAGCGCCAGCAGTGAGCCGCGCTTCGCGGGCTCAATGACAAGGCGGTCGCCTTCCCGGCGCATGATCGCCTCCGCCCCAGGCAGTTCGAACACCCGGGGAATGCGCACCGCCTGGCTGCGGCCGTTCTTGAACAGCTTCACGCGTCGCTCAATCGGACGCGCGGATATTTTTGGCATATGCTTAGGCATATGCCAAGCTAACACGCCGGCTAGCGGGGCACAAGCCGCCCCTACTGCAGGAACACGTCCACCCGGCGATTGCCGGCTTCGCCCGAGGGCATGGCCTCGCTGTAGACCGGCTCGCTGTCGCCCTTGGCCTCGACCACGATGCGGTCGACCGGCAGGCCGGCGGCGTTGAGCTCGGCCGCGGCGGCCGAGGCGCGGGCCTGCGAGATGTCGAGGTTGCGGTTCTGGTGGCGCATCGCGTCGAGCTCGCCGGTGCGGCCGCTGGCGTGGCCGACCACGCGCACCACCGAGCCGTTGCGCTGGGCCATCGCCGCGACGCGCTGCAGGAGTTCGCGGTCGGTGGTGCCGAGCGAGGCCGAGCCGTTGTTGAACAGGATCAGGCCGACCTGCTGGCCCTGGCCGAAGGCGGCGCGGCGGCGCGCCTCGGCGATCGCGGCGGGATCGCTGGCGCCGGCGCGGGCGCGGGCCTCGCCGACCGGGTCGCCGTAGCCCCCGCCGGCGCGCGACGCGATCTGCGGCAGGGCCGGCGAGATCGGCGCCGGCGGCGGGCGGATCGGGTTCAGCACGGCCTGCGGCGGCTGGCTGGGCGCGGCCGCCTGGGCATAGGGGGCGGTCGGGCTCGGCGTCGGCACGCCCATGGCCGGCGCGCCATAGCCCGGCGGCGGGATCAGCACCGGCCGCTGTGCCTGGGGATTGGGCGCCTGCGGATAGGCCGCCTGCGGGGGGTAGCCCTGTGGCGGCGGGTAGGGCTGCGGGTAGGTCGGTTGCGTCGTCCCCGCCGTGGGGTAGGGGTTCTGCGGATAGGCCGCCGGCGCTTGCGGCTGGGCATAGGCCTGCTGGGGATAGGCGGGCTGGCCGATCGCCGGTTGGCCAATCGGGGGCTGGCCCGGGATGACCGGCGGCGGCGGCGGCTGGAACTGGGCCACGGCGGCCATGGTCGGCGCCGGCGGCACCGGCACCTGCTGCGCCACGGCCGGCGCCACGGAGGGCGGCTGGGCGACCGAGGCGGGCGCCATCGGCGCGGTCGCCAGCGGGGCCGGCGGCGCCATCGACGGAACGCCGGCGGGGGCCATCGGAGCAACGCCGCTGGGCTGCGGCGCCGGCTGGATCGCGCCCTGGATCGGCGCCGGCGCGGCCGGAGGCGCCACGGCTGGCGGCGCGGCGGCGGACGGCACGTTCAGCGCCGGCAGGCCGGTGGCGGGCTGGGGCGGCGGCGGCGGGGCACTGGGCGGGGCACTGGGCGCAGCGCCGGTTGCGGCCGGCGCCACGGGCGGCGGCGCGGTCGGCAGGCTCGGTGCCGTCGCAGGCCCGGGCGCGGCGGCGGCCTGGGTTCGGGGAGCGGCCGGCGGCGCGGCAGGCGGAGTGGCGGCCGCCTCGGCCCGGGCGGGCGGCGCGCCGGGCAGGCTGGGCGGCGCGGCCCCGCCGGCGGGCTGGCCGGGGATCACCGGCCGCGCCGGCGCCGAGGCCTGGACCGGGTCGCGGCGGATGACCTCGTCGGTGTAGCGCGCGTTCTGGCGGTCGGCGACCAGGCCCTTGGCGAGCGCCTGGGTCTGCTCCTTCGCCGACTGGCTGACCGGCCTGGTCTGCGGCACCGAGCCGAGGTTCGGATACTCCCCCGCCTTGCCCGGGACTTCCTGGGCCTCCTCGGTCGATTCCTCGGTGGCGGTCTTGGCCTTGGCCTGGGGATCGGCCTCGGGCGGCGGCGCCTTGTCGGTGCCGAAATACTTGTCGAAGCTGCCGGAACACCCGGCCAGCGCGACCACGGCAATCGCCAGCATGCCGCATCGCAACAAAGAACCGATCCCACCAGGCTGGGGTGCAGCGCCTGGACGATCGGCGGGCGGCTTGCCGCAGGCACGCGCGGCCGGACCGCTATGGGTGAAGGTCATTGCGTCGTCAGTCCCGTCTCGCCCCCGCCCTGCCCAATTTCGTTGTGTAAAACCTCGCCCCTGGCGTGTTAATACAACGCAGCCTCGGCCCTTGTCCACAAACTCTGGTGGTTCGGGTGCGCGAATTTCCCAAGCGCTGCGGCCGTTTCCGCCGTGGCATTGTTGCGATCTCTCAATACACGGACCACGCCCGATGGCCGAGCAACCCAATCCCCAGGTAAAGCTCCCGGACCCGGTCGAGCTCTCCAAGACCATGGCCGCGATCGCCGAGCGCAGCCAGCGCCTGGTCAGCGAGTTCCTGGCGCGCCAGGACCATCACGGCCAGATGGGCGGCGGGCATTTCGGCATGGCCGATCCCTTGAACATCGGCAGCGCGTTCCTCGAGATGACGACGCGGCTGATGGCCAACCCGGCCCAGCTTATGCAGGCGCATTTCAGCCTGTGGCAGGACTACATGACGCTGTGGCAGTCGGCCACGCGCCGCTTCCTGGGCGAGGAGACCGAGCCCACGATCCAGCCCGGCGCCGAGGACCGCCGCTTCAAGGACCAGGCCTGGGAAGACAACGCGCTGTTCGACTACATCAAGCAGTCCTACCTGCTCACCGCGCGCTGGCTGCAATCGACCGTGCGCGAGGTCGAGGGGCTGGACGACAAGACCGCCAAGAAGGTCGACTTCTACACGCGCCAGTTCGTCGACGCGATGGCGCCCAGCAACTTCATGATGACCAATCCCGAGGTGCTGCGCGCGACCATGGAGTCGGGCGGCGAGAACCTGGTGAAGGGCCTGGAGAACCTGCTCGGCGACCTGGAGCGCGGCAAGGGCAAGCTCCACATCAAGATGACCGATTTCGAGGCGTTCGAGATCGGCCGCAACATCGCAGTGACGCCGGGCAAGGTGGTGTTCCAGACGCCGCTGATGCAGCTGATCCAGTACTCGCCCACCACCGACAAGGTGATGAAGCGCCCGCTCCTGGTGATCCCGCCCTGGATCAACAAGTTCTACATCCTCGACCTGCGCGAGAAGAACTCGTTCATCAAGTGGGCGGTCGACCAGGGCATCACGCTGTTCGTCATCTCCTGGGTCAATCCGGACGAGCAGCTCGCCCAGATGAGCTTCGAGGACTACATGCATCTCGGCCCGCTCGCCGCGATGGATGCGATCGAGAAGGCGACCGGCGAGAAGACGCTGAACGTGATCGGCTACTGCCTGGGCGGCACGCTGCTCGCGGCGACGATGGCCTACCTGACGGCGAAGAAGCAGGAGAAGCGCGTCGTCAGCACCACCTACTTCACGACCATGGTCGACTTCCAGGAGTCGGGCGAGCTCGGCGTGTTCATCGACGAGGAGCAGCTCGCCGCGCTCGAGAAGCGCATGAGCGAGAAGGGCTACCTCGAAGGCACGGCGATGGCCACGACCTTCAACATGCTGCGCGCCAACGACCTGATCTGGTCGTTCGTGGTCAACAACTACCTGCTCGGCAAGGAGCCCTTCCCGTTCGACCTGCTCTACTGGAACGCGGACTCCACGCGCATGCCGGCGGCGATGCACTCGTTCTACCTGCGCCAGATGTACCAGGAGAACAAGCTGGCCGAGCCGGGCGGCATCACGCTCGACGGCGTGCCCATCGACCTGCGCCTGAACAAGACGCCGACCTTCATCCTGTCGACGCGCGAGGACCATATCGCGCCCTGGAAGTCGACCTATGCCGCAACCCAGCTCTACCAGGGCCCGGTCACCTTCTGCCTCGCCGCCTCGGGCCATATCGCCGGCGTGGTGAACCCGCCGGCCTCGCAGAAATACTCGCACTGGACCAGCGACGCGAAGACGCTGCCGGCGACGCCGGACGAATGGCTGGCCTCGGCCAAGCAGGCGCCGGGCTCGTGGTGGCCGACCTGGAAGCAATGGCTGGACCAGTACAGCGGCGGCGAAGTCAAGGCGCGCAAGCCCGGCAGCGGCAAGCTGAAGGTGATCGAGGACGCGCCCGGCTCCTACGTCAAGGTCAAGATCGGCGACGCGCCCGCGCCGGAACGCCCGCTCGCGCAAGCCAAGCCTGGGCCACACGGCAAGCCCGCCCCATCGGGCAAAAGAGCGCCATGACCATCCGCTTCGAGGTCCAGGTCCGTGCCTTCGAGGACGGACAGCACGCCTACGACCAGAAGGTCGGGTTCCAGCTCCCCGACGTGGTCGAGCCGATCGCGGCCAGCCGCCGCATGGTGGAGGAATTCGCCCGCGGCTATCACGGCATCAAGAGCCCGACCCCGTCGGACCTGAACAACGTGACCTGCAACGAGCTGTTCCACCTGCTGCGCCGCGCCGCGGGCGCGTCGGACCAGCGCATGACGCTGTTCGTCTCCGGCTCGCTGCTGCGGCTGTGCGCCCTGCCCGACACCGCCGAGGCCTTCGCCGGGCTGGGGCGGCATCCGAATGACGGCGAGCGCCTGATGCTGACCCTGCAGCGCGTGAACACGTCCGGCGGCAAGGCCCAGCACAACGCCTCGCTCGTGTCGCTCGACGCGCCGACCCTGGGCGGCCCGGCCCTCGGCGCGGCGTGAGCGTGCCGCCGGGGTTCGTCCCCTCGACCCTGGAAGAGCGGATCGTCAACCGGCTGATCCCGCCCCGCCTCTACTGGCGCATCCGCGCCTGGCGCGGCTGGTGGAAGGGCGAGGCCGAACTCAAGCTGCTGCGCCACCTGATCGACCCCGCGCGCAATGCCGTCGACGCCGGCGCCAACAAGGGCGTCTACACCTATTTCCTGGCGCGCCACGCGAAGCACTGCTTCGCCTACGAGCCCAACCCGAAGATCCACGCCATCCTGGCCCGAGCCGCCGTGAGCCCCAAGGTGACGGTGCGTCACGCCGCGCTGTCCAACGCGCCGGGCGAAGCGACGCTGATGATCCCGATCCGCTCGGGCCGCATCTCCAACCAGACCGGCTCGCTGCGCACCGATCTCGTCTCCAAGCAGGAGCATCTCGAAGTGAAGGTCGAGGCCTGCCGGCTCGACGACGAGCCGGTCGGCGACGTGGGTTTCCTGAAGATCGACGTCGAGGGCTTCGAGCGCGCGGTGATCGAGGGTGCGCTGGAGACGATCCGGCGCTGCAGGCCGGTCATGCTGGTCGAGATCGAGGA
>JAEULC010000456.1 GCA_016792605.1 Rhodospirillales bacterium | reverse complement strand
GAAGGGGGCGTGCAGGCACACCTCCTCGGCGACCTCGGCCAGCAGGTCCATCGCCTCGACCTGCGCCGGGGTCAGGCGCGGCACGTCCGGGTTCTCCTGGGCCTGCTCGACATAGGTGCGCGAGTACTGGCTGGTGAACTTGCCGTCCTTCTGGGCGAAGACCGGCAGGGGGAAGCAGGGCCGCCCGTGTACCCCGTCCTCGTCCGCCGGGCGCGAGCGCCAGAAGTCCTGGTAGAGCACGTCGAGCAGGTCGGGGCGTCGCTGCAGGATCTCGTTGTGGATCGTGACCGAGCTGGTGATCTTGCTGACGCCGCCGGTCATCGAGTTGCGGGCGCAGAGCAGGCCGATCACGTCGCAGCGGTCGGTGTGGAAGCGCAAGGGGCCGGTCGAGCGGGCGCGGGCGCGGCTGGTCTTCACCTCGCCGGCGCCGGCGGTGACGAAGGTCGGGTTGGCGTCGAAGCTCTCGTCGCGCACCTCGCCGATCATCTCGCCATAGCCGGCTTGGTTGACCGCGACGCCCAGATGCGTGCCCAGGCCCCACCACAGGCGCTTCAAATCGTCGATCGCATAGCGGTCGGCGTCGAACCCGGTGATGCGCAGGAAGCCCAGGCCGTTCTCCAGCTCGTCCTGGATGTCGGCGACCAGCGCGTCGAAGCCCTCCAGCGGGAAGTCCTGGCGCGTGATCGACAGGGTCGGAATCCTGCGCTGGTTCACCGCCTGCAGCGCCCGGTCGAGCGCGCCCACCTGCGCCGGGGTCAGGGCACGGGTCCAGTCGGTGTCACGGAGATCGCTGCCGCGCCAGGCGACGCGGCCGGTGAGAGGCTGGCGGGTCATGGTGCTCATGGCTCCCATTCAAGCACAGTCAGCGCAGGTCGCCCAGCACCGGCGCCAGCGCGTGCAGACTGGCGCGGCCGAGTTCCTTGCAGTGTCGGATCGAATAGCCCTCGACCGGGTCGGGCAGGGCGGCCACGTCCTTATAGGGCAGCTCCAGCGTCACCGCCGGGGCGTTGAACCGCTTGATGATCTGCGGCCCGCAGAAGGCCATGGGGTTTCGCTTGGCATGCGGGCGGACGTAGGAGCCGTCAGGCTGGCAGTCCGGGCTCAAGGCGACCAGCGCCTCGCCGTAGCGCGTGCGGGCGGCCAGCACGTCGGGCGGGGTGTCGCCGTTCAGGTCCACCCGGGCGAAGAAGACGAAGGGCAGCTCCTCGTCGCCATGCACGTCCAGGCAGAAGCTTACGCCGGTGCGCTGCATCCGCGCCAGCACGTGGAACACTTCCGGGCTCTTCTCCAGGCTCGGCTGTTCCCATTCGGCATTCAGGTTCCGGCCGCCGGCATTGGTGCGGTGCTGGCCGCGGCGCGTGCCATCCGGGTTCATGTTCGGCACGACGTGGAACACGGCCTTCGTCAGCAGGCCCGGTGCCACCGGGTCCTTCGGGTCGAGCAGGGCTGCGAGGAATCCCTCCATCCACCAGCTCGCCTGCACCTCGCCCGGATGCTGGCGGCCGATCGCCCAGATCGTCTTCTTTCCCGGCCCCGGCTGGCCGATGGTCAAGAGGTCCAGCTCCTCGCCGTCCACGGTCAGGCCCAGCACTTCCGCCCGGCAGCGCGGGTCGGCCTGGCATCGGCCGACCAGGCGGCGCAGCGGCTCCGCCGTGTAGGCCGGGAAATAGGCGTAGTAGATGCCGTCCCGCTCCGGTGCGTGGCGGATGGTCAGGTGGGTGCCGTCATAGTCCGTCGGCACGCGGAACCAGTGGTCGAGGTCGTAGGAGGCGAAGGCGCGGTAGCCCTGCCAGCCCTTCCCCGGCACCAGGGCGTCGTTGGCGTTGTCCAGGCGCATTGCCAGGGCCTGGCCCCTGGCGCCTGTTACGCGGAAGAAGAACCACTGCAGGAAGTTCGTCACCGGGTCGGGGCGGATCTTGAGCCGGATCGCGGCCGGATCGGCGGTGTCGAGCACCTCGATATTGCCGGACGGGAAGTTCGCGAAGATCTGGACCATGGACGGGAGCATGGTCCCGGCCTGGGACCGGGCGCAACCCCAGCCGGGCGCATGGCTGCCTGGACGTCCTCGCCGGCGGCTTGTGTTCGTGCTGCCCTGCCTCCACAATCCGGCGCACTCACCGCCGCCGGAGTCCGCGCCCATGAAGATTTCCGTGATCCAGATGAACAGCCAGAACGACAAGGCGAAGAACCTGGAGGACGCGCGCCGGTTCATCGCCGCGGCGGCGAAGGAGGACAAGGCCGACCTGGTCGTCCTGCCCGAGATGTTCACGATGCTGGGCGGCCCCCTGGAGGCGCGGCGCAAGGCGGCCGAGGAGATCCCGGGCGGCGAGGCCTACCGGATGCTGCAGGACTCGGCCAAGACCCACGGCGTCTTCGTCCATGGCGGCAGCTACTACGAGCGCGAGGGCGAGAACTACTACAACACGACCGTCGCCTTCGGCCGCGACGGCGCGGAGCTGGCGCGCTACCGCAAGCTGCACCTGTTCGACGTCATCACGCCGGACGGGCGCGAGTACAAGGAATCGGCCCATGTCGCGCGCGGCGACCAGGTGATCACCTATGTCGCGGACGGCGTCACCGTGGGCTGCTCGATCTGCTACGACATCCGCTTCGCCGAGCTCTACCGCGCGCTGGCCGGCAAGGGCGCCGAGGTCATCATGCTGCCGGCGGCCTTCACCCTGCAGACCGGCAAGGATCACTGGGAGCCGCTGATCCGCGCCCGGGCAATCGAGACCCAGACCTATTTCTGCGCCTCGGCTCAGATCGGCCCGCATCCCCAGGGCAACGAGCAGCGCTTCACCTGGGGCCACTCGATGATCGTCGATCCCTGGGGCCATGTGATGGCCCAGGCCTCGGACAGCCCGGGCTTCGTTACCGCGCGCATCGACCGCGCCTACCTGGCCGATGTGCGCCAGAAGCTGCCGGTGCACCAGCACCATGTGCTGCCTTAAAGGTAGGTCGCCGCCAGTTCCTCGACGCGCGCGCCGCTGCCCAGCTTGAAGCGGGCGACGCCGGGCGCCTTGGCGTCCAGCCCGCCGAGGTCGAGGAAGGCCGCCCCGCGCTGCTTCATCGCCAGCATGCCGCGCCACAGCAGCAGGTTGTGCGCGTTCTCCTGCCGCCCGACGGGGCTGGTCCAGGCGGCGTGGTAGGTGGCGCCGCGCCCGTGGCGCAGGAACAGCATGCCGGCCAGCGGCAGATTGCCGGTATAGGCGGTCAGCACCAGCGCATCGTCCTTGCGTTCCAGCGCCCGGACCAGCGCCAGGATCTCCCTGTCGGACGGGCCGCGATGGCGATGGCCGCGGCGATAGACCTCGTGCCGCTCGGCCAGCATCTGCAGGGTCTGGCCGCCCTTCGCCTGCTGCACCCTCAGCTTGCCCCCCTCGGCCTTGACGAGCTGGTTGCGCCACTTGCCGTCGAGCCCGCCGCGAAGGGCGGCCTCGTCCTGCGCTAGGTCCAGCATCGCCGTCGCGTGGCCTACCAGCATCGGCCGCTTGCCGAGCTGCTTCATGGGCGCGTCCGCATTCTTCAAGTGCGGCAGCCAGAACAGCGGCCTGCGGTAGCGGATGCGCCGGGCCGTCGCGATCGGCTGCAGCATCGCTACCCATTCCTCGGAGGACAGCGGCGCCAGCAGCGCCGGGCCGCGCAGGATCTTGGCGATGTTGACGATGCCCGCGACCGGCCGCTCGAAGACCTGCAGCAGGGCCACGGGTTCGTCGCCGCGATAGCACACGCCGCGCCTGACGCGATAGGGCGACACCGCCGCGATTGCCGCGCCATAGGCCCAGCTCTGCTCCAGCACCGGATCGGTGGCGCGGTCGATCAGCGCCGACCAGTCGGCCTGCTCCGCCTCGCCCCACCGCCAGACAATGTCGTTCATGGACGATGATTTCCCCCGCGCCTATCCTAGGGCATGGCCGAGGGAAGCGCACAGAGCATCGTGATCGCGGGGCAGCAGGTGCCGAAGCGCCGCTTCACGCTGTGGGCGTTGGTGTATTTTGTCGGGCTTGTTGCGCTGCCCGTGCTCGGCCTTTGCCTGGTGCTCGACGTGGCGTTCTTCTTCCTTGCCAAGCAGGCCGGCTGGAGCTGCTACGGCGTGCTCTGCCTCTTCGGCTAGGCCTTCTTCTTCGCCTCGCGCCATAGCCCGAGCTTTTCCTGCACGCCGCGGTCGGACGCACTGAACAGCACGCAGTCGGCGCCCGGCTCGTGGTGGTGGCGCATCCAGCTCGGCACCACGAACACGTCGCGCGGCCCCCAGTCGAAGACCTGGTCGCCGATGGTCGTCCG
>JAEULC010000386.1 GCA_016792605.1 Rhodospirillales bacterium | reverse complement strand
GTGACCGTCGCGAAGCCGCCGCAGGCGGCGGTCACGGTACCCGCAGCGGCGCCGGCTGCCCGCGACGCGTTCGACGACACGGGGGCCGACGACTACGCGCCGCTGGTCGCGATGGAGGAGCAGGCGCTGCCGCCGGTCGCCAACGCGTCCCCCGCCCCAGCGCCAGCGACGGCGCCGACGACCTGGGCCCCGGCGGAGATCGACGCGGCCATGGCCGCCCTGCGCGCCGCGCTGCGCGAGGTCGAGGCGATCGTGCCCGCCGCCCCCCGGCCGCCGGCGCAGCCCGCGCCGTCGCCCGGACTCCAGGTGGCCGAGGAACCGCCCTTCACCGCCTCGGACCGCCCCAGCGTCGCGCCGGCGAACGACGACGCCCGGCGCCGTGTCGCCGCGACGCAGGAAGCCGACGACGCCGACGACGCGGGTGCCGACGACGACTGGGATGCCGTCGAGGCGCCGCGCGTCGCGCGCCGGGGGCAGTGGCGCTTCCACCTGCGCCGCGTCGGCTATTCGCTGGGCACGACCGCGGCGGCGATCCTCTTGGCGGTCGCCGGCTACGAGACGACGCGGCTGGCGATCGGCCTGCCCGACCTGCTGGGCGAGGCCAGGCACGCCGCGGCCGCCTTGATGGCGGGACCCGAGCGGCCGATCGTCGCGGCGGCGCGGCGCGGCGACGGCGCGGAAGTGGAGCGACTGCTGAAGGGCGGGTTCTCGGCCGACAGCGACGATCCGCAGGGCGTGCCGGTGCTGCTGGTCGCGGCGCGCGCGGGCCATGCCGACATCGTGCGCGCGCTGCTCGATGCCGGCGGCGATCCCAACCGCCGCTTCGGCCAGTCCGAGACGCCGATCCTGGCGGCGACGCGCGAGGGCCTGCTGCCAGCGGTCGACGCCATGCTGGCGCGCGGCGGCCAGGTCAATGGCCGCGGCGGCGCGGACGATTGCGAGACGCCGCTGCTGGTCGCGGCCGCCGCCGGCCGGCTGGAGATGGTGACCTTCCTGCTGGCGCGCGGCGCCACCTTCGACGTGCTGCCCGGCTGCCGGCGCGGCCCGCTGGACGCCGCGGCACCGCATCCGCGCGTGCGCGACGCGTTGGAGACGGCCTACCAGCGCCGCCTCGCCGGCGTTCCGCGCAGCGCGCCCGCGGCCGCCCCCACGGTCGCACCCGCGGTTGCCACGGGCGCCGACCTCGCCCCGCCGCCGCGCGCGGCGGCCCTGGCGCCGCCGCCCCTGCCCGCGGCAGCGCCCGGGCCCAAGCCCGCCATCGCCGAGCCGGCATCGGAGCCGCGCGGCTATGGCGTGCTGATGTACGGCTTCACCTGGCGCGAGAGCCTGGCCGAGGTGAAGGCCAAGGCGAAGGAATGCCGCGCGCTCGGGCGGCGCTACGAGGTCTGCACCCTGGCGGTGAAGCCGATGTTCGACGACGCCGCCGCGGTCGAGGCTTGGTTCGACCGCGCCGACGGGGACCGCTTCGTGTCGATCGAGACCCGCAGCATCGACCTGATCGACTACACCGCCCAGCGCGACGGCGCCGCGGTGCGGCGGCGCTTCGACGAGGTGCGGCGCGAGATCGAGCGCTTCCTGCCGGCGGGAACGCGGCCGGTCGTCCAGCGCACCGCGCCGCCCGGCAGCATGACCTTCTTCGAGGGCCTGAAGCCCGACGTTGCCGCCGGCGACTATTCCGCCTTCTGGTCCGACGACAGCCGCCGCCGCCCCGCCTCGATCCAGCTCAAGCTCGCCGGAATCGACAACCGCAAGGGCTTCTACCGAATCGTGGTGTCGAACCCGCTGCGCCAGACCCAGCAGGCGGCCATCCCGACCAAGTAGGGCGCTAGCGCAGATCCTTGCGCAGGAACACGCGCGGCAGGGCGTCCTTGCCGTGCGGCGGCGGCCCTCGGCTGATCTCCACGAAGCCGTGGCGGGCATAGAGGCGCAGCAGGTCCTCCATCATCGCCGCGGTGTAGAGCGACAGCGACGCGGCGTTCGCGGCGCGCGCGATCTCGTCGATCCGCTGCAGCACCCAGCTTCCGACGCCCGCCCCCTGGCGCTCCGGCGCCACGGCAAGGTGCTCGATCACGACCGCGTCGCCGTCGCGCCTCAGCTCGGCGACGCCGAGGATCGCCTCGTCGTCCTGCGCCAGCCAGACATCGCCGCGCGCCAGCGCGTCGGCGAGGCCGGCGAAGGCCGTCGGCGCGATCTCGCGGCCGAGCCTGCGGATGTAGGGCGCGAAGGCCGCGCGCATCACGGCGCGCACCGCCGCCTCCTGCGCCGGGTCGGCCTGCACGAAGGCCAGGGTCATCGGGGCGGCGGCGGGCGGCCGAAGATTTGCTGGTACCAGGGCTCGGCCCAGGGCGGCAGGAACAGGAAGCTGATCGCGCCATGGGCGCCATACTGCACGCGGTTGAGCTGCTCGGCCGGCAGGCCGCGCAGGTCGAAGCGCACGGGCTGGTACTGCGTCCACTGCTCGCGCTGCCAGAAATAGCGCGTCAGCTCCTCGGGCCGCTTGGTGATCACGGTGTCGATCGAGCTGATGGGCAGGACCAGCGGCCGGGCGAAGCCGGGCATGCGGATCTCGGCCTTCATGCCGGGCTTCAGGCGCTCGGCCGTCGCCGGCTCGAAATACGCCTCCAGGAACGCCTCGCGCGGGTCGAAGATCGTGAACACCGCGATGCCGGCGTCGACCACGGCGCCCGGCAGGTAGCCGCACTGGGTCACGATGCCGTCGTTCGGCGCGCGCAGGATCTGGCTCTTCTGGATCTCCTCGGACCTGCGCATCTGGTCGAGCTGCTGGTCGATCGCCCTGGCGTCGCTCAGGAGCTGCTTCTCGGCGCGGTCGTAGGCCGACTGCCGCGTGCGCCAGCCGGCCTCGGCCGTCAGCGCGTTGGCCTCGGCCTCCTTGTAGGAAATGCGCGCCAGGTCCCACTCGGTCCGCGGGATGACGCCCTCCTTGAACAGGCGGTCGTGGATGTTGAACAGCGTCGCCTTCTCGGCCAGCACCGTCAGCGTGCCGTTGTGGGCCGCGCGCGCCTGCGCCGCCTCCTCGGCCGCCAGGCGCACGTTTCCGGCGAGCTCGATCTTGCGGCTCTGCAGCTGGCGCACCGTGTCGTCGAAGGCGACGCCCTTGGTCTCGTTCTCCAGCTTCACCAGCGGGTCGCCGGCCCGGACCGGACGGTTGCACGTCGCGTAGATCTCGGTGACCCGCGCCTTGTTGACCGGTTCGACCACGGCGGTCGGCCCGCGCACCAGCCCCTCGGCGCGCACCCAGACCTGCTCGATGAACAGGAACGCCGCGACCAGCAGGGCGACGACCAGCAGGGCCAGGATGCGGCGGATCGCCATGCCGCGCCGGCGCCGGCGCGTGGCGACGAGCCCGGGCGGGGTTCCTGCCCCCGCCTGGCCGCGCTCCACCCCCGCGTCGGTACCGCGTCCGCCGGACCGGCGAAATCTCATCTCATGGCCCTATCGGGGCGGCCGTCCCCGGCAGCCCCCTTCCCCGCAACGCCTCGATCCGGCCGGACGTATTTCTGACCGGATATAGTAGCCCTGATCGATACTTATACCACATATACACAGGGGACAATCGCTATCCCGAGCCGGCGGTTGACCGCCTAGCCCTATGGCCTTAACGATTTGGCCGTCCGCAGAGCATCCGATCGAGGGGGAGACACGCCGTGCTGACCATCCTGGGCCGCAAGAATTCGTCCAACGTGCAGAAGCTGCTGTGGCTGTGCGGCGAGGCCGGCATCCCGTTCCAGCGCGAGGACTATGGCGGGCCCTTCGGCAAGACCAAGGACCCGGCCTACCTGGCCAAGAACCCGAACGCGCTGGTGCCGACGATCGACGACGACGGCTTCGTGCTGTGGGAGTCGAACGCGATCATGCGCTACCTGGCGACCAAGCACGGCGCCGAGAAGCTCTATCCGTCGGAGCTCAAGCGCCGCGCCGACGTGGAGCGCTGGCTCGACTGGTCGCTCGGCACGCTGAGCCCGGCGATCACGCCGATGTTCCTCGGCCTCTACCGTACGCCCGAGCCGCAGCGCGACAAGGCGGCGATCGAGGCGAGCCGGCTGAAGACCGCTGACGCGGTGCGCATCCTCGACGCCGAGCTGGCCAAGCACCCCTATGTCTCCGGCGACAGCTTCACGCTCGCCGACATCGCCTGCGGCATCTTCGCCGGCTACCGCTGGTTCAACTTCCCGATCGAACGCCCCGACTTCCCGAACACGAAGGCCTGGTACGAGCGCCTGGCCCAGCGCGCCGCGTTCAAGGAACACGTGATGATCGGGATTACCTGATCGGCGACGCGGGATGAACGGAGACGCCTTTGGCAACGCTCATCCCGCACCTCCATAGCTGTTCGGGCCGAATGACCGGCGGCGAACGGCGGTTCGCGCGTCGACTGGAAGTGCTGCTGGGCGATGAGTGCCTGTGCTGGTACGACGTCAGCATCGGGGCCAAGCGGCGCCGGCCCGATTTCCTGGTCCTGCACCCGGAACGCGGCCTCCTGGCGCTCGAAGTCAAGTCATGGAAGATCGACAGCGTCAGCGCTGCCGATCCATCCCTGTTCGAGCTCAATCTAGATGGCCAGACGGTGAAGGAGCCGAACCCACTCCTCAAAGCGCGCGATTTCATCACCGTCGCCATCGATCTGCTGAAGGGCGATCCAACGCTGCGTCACCCACCCGACAGCCGGTACGCGGGCCACCTCCGCTTCCCCTACGGTCATGGCGTGGTACTCACCAATATCACCAGCAAGGCATTCCAATCCTGCGGCATGGCTGACGTCGTGCCGCCGCACCTCACCATCTGCCAGGACCAGATGACCGAGTGGATCAGTCCGGAGGCCTTTCAGCAGCGCCTGTGGGACATGTTTCCGCAGCCATTCCCCTGCCAGCTCACCAAAGCCCAGGTCGACCGCGTTCGCTGGCATCTCTATCCGGAAATTCGCATTCCGGAGTCGTCCATGGGTCGCCAGGGCAACTTGTTCGAGACCGACGAGAAAGATCCCGTTCCGACGGCGCCCGACTTGATCCGCGTGATGGATCTGCAGCAGGAGCAATTGGCCCGCAGCCTGGGCGAAGGCCATCGCGTCATTCACGGCGTGGCCGGTTCCGGCAAGACGATGATCCTGGGCTACCGGGCCGAGTATCTCGCCCAGGCTTCAAGCAAGCCGGTCCTCGTGCTGTGCTTCAACCGGCCGCTGGCGCAGAAGATCGCCGCCTGGATGCACCACAAAGGTCTGTCCGGAAAAGTCCTCGTCCGGACGATGCATGGCTGGTGCAGGGATCTGGTCGACGCGCACCAGCTCAGTCATCCAGACCCGGGCGAGCAATACTTCCAGGAGCTCGTTCAGGCCGTCACCGCCGGCGTGGCGCTCGGCCAAGTGCCCACGGGCCAATACGATGCTGTCCTGATCGACGAAGGACACGATTTCGAGCCCGAGTGGTTCCAGCTCATCGTCCAGATGGTCGATCCCGCGACAAACGCGTTGCTGGTCACCTATGACGGCGCGCAAGCCATCTACATGCGAGGCCGCAAGCGTCGCTTCAGCTTCGCCAGCGTAGGCATCCACGCGCAGGGCCGCAGCACCATCTTGAAGCTCAACTATCGTAACACCGCCGAGATACTGGACGCGGCTTACGCTTTCGCCCGCGAGTTGCTGGACGCCCGCGATATCGGGATCGACAGCGAGACGATCGTCGCGCCCCAGAGCGCCGGACGCCGCGGGCCCCGGCCGGAGTTCTTCCAGGTGGCGAGTTTCCGCGACGAGGTGTTCTGCATCGCCGACAAGCTCCGCGCCTGCAATCGGGAAGGCACCCCGTTTCGCGACATGGCCGTGCTCGTGTACCGCAAGGCGCAGGCCGACGACGTCATGGCGCTGCTCGGCCATGCCGGCATTCCCGCGCAGATCGGCTTCGCGGCGCCGAATGACCACAATGCCAATCGGGTGAGCATCTTCACGCTGCATTCCAGCAAGGGGCTGGAGTTCGCCGTTGTCGCCATCCCTGGCCTGGGAGAGATGCCCTACGCCAGCCACGACGCGCAGGAGCAGGCGCGCGTCTTGTATGTCGGGATGACCCGTGCGACGCACAGGCTGATCCTGACGGCGCATCGAAAGTCCGATTTCGCCGTGAAGGCATCCGAAGCTTGCGAGAAGGCCGCCCAGCTTCTCTGAGCTCGATCTGTTAAACTTCCACTAACCAAGACCCGCATCGATAGGCATAGGCCACGGGTTGGTCACGACCGCGCCGCCGAGGCCGGCGCTAGGGTGCCGGCCGCCCATGTACGGGCAGGTTCGGAGGGACACCCATGGCGTCGACCACTCTGGCGGTGGCGAGCGGCGCGCTCAGGCTCGGCATCGCCGGCGGCACCAGTCCGGCCGGCGCGGATACGGTCTACGGATTCAGCGGCACCGATACGCTATCGACGGGCGCGCAGCGCGCGACGGGCGGCGATCGCTTTCTCGACGATGCCGGCGGAACCTTCGATGCGACGCTTGGCTATGCGCTGGCGTTCCAGAACCTGCTCGCCGAGGCGTGGAAAGGCGAGCCTTCGGTCATCCTGCGCCATCTCGACCAGGACGGCAGTTGCGCGCCGGCCGTGGACAAGCAGGCGATCGACGCAACGCCACAGGACAAGGCCGCCGTGCCCGCCGACCCTATGACCGCCGATCTCGATATCGCCACGCAGGAACTGCCGGGCGAAGGCGGCGATGCGGATTTCGCCGATGGCGGAATCGCCGGCGGCGATCTCTTCGGGATGTCCTGAAGGCGCGCCCGGCCCCTGACCACTCGGCCTAGAAGCGCAGCGCCTTGGCCTGCAGCACGTGCGGCAGTTCGCGCACACAGTCGAGCAGGTCGCCCGAGAGCTTCTGGTCGATCGCCAGCAGCGCCACGGCGTCGCCGCCCGGCTTGTCGCGGCCCAGGTGGAAGGTGGCGATGTTGATGTTGTTGTCGCCCAGCAGGCGCCCCAGCGCGCCGATCAGCCCCGGCTTGTCCTGGTTGCGGCAGTAGAGCATGTAGGGCGCGAGCTCGGCCTCGATCCCGATGCCCTCGACCTCGACCAGCCGCGGCTTGTCGCCGCCGACCAGCGTGCCGGCCAAGGTGCGCGTGCGCCGGTCGGTCGTCACGGTGAGGCGCAGCAGCGTCTGATAGTCGGACGCGCGGTCGTGCCGCGTCTCGGACACGTCGATCTTGCGTTCGCGCGCGATCACCGGCGCGTTGACCATGTTGACCGAGTCCATCAGCGGCGTCAGGAGGCCGGCGAGCGCGACCGCCGTCAGCGGCTTGGTGTTGAGCGCCGCGACGTGGCCTTCGAACTCGATCCGCACCGACTTCAGGCCCGTCTCGGTGATCTGCCCGGCGAAGCTGCCGAGCTGCTCCGCGAGCTTCATGTAGGGCCTGAGGCGCGGCGCTTCCTCGGCCGTGACCGAGGGCATGTTGAGCGCGTTCGATACGGCGCCTGACACCAGGAAGTCCGACATCTGCTCGGCGACCTGGACCGCCACGTTCTCCTGCGCCTCGCTGGTCGCCGCCCCCAGATGCGGCGTGCAGACCACCTGTTCCAGGCCGAACAGCGGATTCTCCTTGGCCGGTTCGACGCTGAACACGTCGAAGGCGGCGCCGGCGACATGGCCCGACTCGATCGCAGCGCGCAGGTCCGCTTCCACGACAAGGCCGCCGCGGGCGCAGTTGACGATGCGCACGCCCGGCTTGGTCTTGGCCAGCGTGTCCTTGTTGAGCAGGCCGCGCGTACCGTCGGTCAGCGGCGTGTGGAAGGTGATGAAGTCGGCGCGGGCCAGCAGCTCGTCGAGCGTCACCTTCTCCACGCCGAGCGCCACGGCGCGCTCGTCCGACAGGTACGGATCGAAGGCGACCACTCGCATGTGCAGGCCGATGGCGCGCTCGGCGACGATGGCGCCGATATTGCCGCAGCCGATCACGCCCAGCGTCTTGCCGTAGAGCTCGACGCCCATGAAGCGCGACTTCTCCCACTTCCCGGCATGGGTCGAGGCGTTCGCCGCCGGCAACTGGCGCGCGAGCGCGAACATCATCGCGATCGTGTGCTCGGCCGTGGTGATCGAGTTGCCGAAGGGCGTGTTCATCACCACGACGCCGCGCGCCGTGGCCGCCGGCACGTCGACATTGTCGACGCCGATGCCGGCGCGACCCACGACCTTGAGCCGCGGGGCGGCGGCGAGCACGTCCTTGGTGACCTTGGTCGCCGAGCGGATGGCGAGGCCGTCGAAGTCCTTGATCTTGGCCAGCAGCGCGTCGGGCTTCAGCCCGATCGCCTCCTCGGCAAACACGCCGCGCTCCAGGAAGATCTC
>JAEULC010000380.1 GCA_016792605.1 Rhodospirillales bacterium | reverse complement strand
CCGTCCGTCGGGTCGGGCGGCGCGGCGTCGGGGGATGCTGCGGCGGGGAGGCGTGTCGGCTGGGTCATGGATCGCGCAAGAATACCATGCGGCAGCGCAATACGGCGACATGCTTGCCTTGACGCCACGCAAGCAAGGTTGTTCAAATGGATCGAGGCATTTCCCGGAACCGTGGCCGGTTGAGCGGGAAAGCGCTTACAGATGGCGCAGGCCATAAGCGCCAAGGGGCAACAGGGGAGTTCATCATGTCGAAATCGCTACCAAAGCTGTGTCTGAGCCTTGCCGTCGCCATGGGGCTGTCGCTTGCCGTGGCCCCGGTCGCCTTCGCGCAGAAGGTGGTCAATGTCTGGCACACCGAGCCCAATCCGAAGACGAAGGCCGCGATCGACGAGATCATCAAGGGCTTCGAGAAGGAGAATCCCGGCGTCAAGGTCGTCCAGGAAGCCGTGGGCTGGGGCGACCTGGACAAGAAGATGCAGGCCGCGCTGGCGTCGGGCGCCTTCCCGGAGATTTCGCAGGGACAGACCTATGTCGAGCGCTCGCTGTCTGCGAAGGGATTCCTGCGGCCGCTGAACGACCTCTATGAATCGATCGGCGAGCAGGACATCTTCGAGGGCGTCCGCAAGCTCGACTACAACACCAAGGACAAGAAGTACTACGGCCTGGCCCACGCGGTGGGCGTCGACCTGACGATCTACCGCAAGGACTTCATGCGCCAGGCCGGGCTGGACCCGGAGAAGCCGGCCACGACCTTCGCCGAATGGCTGGCGCAGCTGAAGAAGCTGACCGTCGACACCAACGGCGACGGCAAGCCCGACCGCTATGGCCTCAGCCTGGCTGGGCCGGGGTTCTTCATCAACGAAGACCTCTATATGTGGGTCGGCTCGAATGGCGGCCGGCTGTTCGACGAGAAGGGCAGGCCGACCTTCACCGAGAAGCCGGTGCTGGAAGTGCTGCAGTTCTGGAAGGAGCTCAACGACTGCTGCCTGCCGCCCGACTGGTTGAGCCGCCAGTATCTCGACACGTTCGGCGACCTTGCCACCGGCAAGGCGGCGATGATCCTGGGCTGGGGCCGCGGCTCGGGCTATTTCGAGCAGTATTCGCCCGACCTGGTGGCGAAAGGCGACATCGGCGTCTACGCGACCAAGCCGCTGGGCCCCTCGGCCAAGCCCGGCCAGCCCTTCCTGACCCAGTTCGACTGCGAGCCGTGGATGGTGTTCAAGGGCTCCAAGAACCCGGAAGAGGCCGTGAAGTTCCTCAAGTACTTCCATCGGGCCGACAACTACGTGAAGTACATCTCGACCGTGCCGGTGCACTTCTTCCCGATCAACAAGTCGCTGCGCGAACGGGCCGACTACAAGGCCATCCCGGACTTCCAGAAGTGGAACTTCTGGGTCGATGCCCAGCACAAGGTTATCGCGAGCCAGGATCCGCGGCCGCTGATGATCACGCAGTGGTCCGACCTGGAGCTGCCCTACATCGCCGAGATCGCCGGCTCGACGATTCTGGTCGACATGGTCACCGACGTGACCAAGAACGGCAAGACGCCGATGGAAGCCGCCACCCGCGCGCAGCAGCGCACCGAGCAGCTGATCACGCAGCTCGGCTACAAGAAGTGGTAGGCAACGGCCTCGCCTGACCTCGCCCCCGCCGGTTCCAGTCATCCCGGGGCCGGCGGGCCGGCGATGCCCAGGAGATCAAGCGCATGACGGCGGTTCTCGCACCCAGCACGCCCAAGCCGCTCGGCGAGCTACGCCCGCGGCGCGTGCCCGAGCACTGGTGGGGCTACCTGCTGCTGCTGCCGGCGGTCGTGCTGGTGCTGGGGCTGGTGCTCTACCCGGTCGGGTATTCCTTCTGGCTGAGCCTGCATTCCAAGCACGCCTACATGCCGATCCAGAACTGGGTCGGACTCGACAACTTCATTTTCTTCCTGACCGACTATGACGGGTTCTGGCGCTCGCTGTGGCTCGGCACGATCTATGCCTTCGGCACGGTGACCCTGCAGGTCATCGTCGGCGTCGCCGCGGCGCTGGTGCTGAACGAGACCTTCGTCGGCCGCGGCTTCATCCGCGGGCTGACGCTGTTCCCCTACATGCTGCCGACCATCGTGGTCGTGATCCTGATGCGCTGGCTGTTCAACGACAGCATCGGCGTCGTCAAGTACCTGCTGGAATCGACCGTCGTCACCCGCGCGATGGTCTGGTTCGCGCCGGAGACCATCATGCTGACGATGATCCTGGTCAGCACCTGGACCTTCTTCCCCTTCGTCGTCATCGGCGTCCTGGCCAGGCTGCAGACGATCGACCCCGAGCTGTACGCGGCCGCGCAGATCGACGGCGCCGGCGCCTTCCGCCGCTTCGTCCACATCACCCTGCCGCAGATCGCCAGCGTGCTGTTCGTCGTGGTGCTGCTGCGCTTCATGTTCATGTTCACCAAGTTCGACACGATCTGGCTGTTCGCCGGCGCCGGCGGCCTGGGCTCCTATGTCCGAACCCTGCCGATCTACACCTTCATCAAGAGCTTCGGCGAGCTGCAGGTCGGCATGGGCGCGGCGCTGGCCGTGATCATGTTCGCGATGATCGCCGCCTTCGTGACGATCTACTTCCGCCTGTTCACCCGCAGCGAGGAGATGTAGCGCCGTGTTCGGCTATATCGCCCAGCGCACGGCGGTCTACGTGTCGGCGGGCATCCTGCTCTTGATGTGCGGCTTTCCGCTCTACTGGATGGTGCTGACATCGGTGAAGCCGGACCGCGAGATCATCCAGGCGATCCCGACCTTCTTCACCTGGGACGCGCACCTGGACGCCTACCAGCGCCTGTTCACGACGACGCGGTTCCTGACCTACTTCATCAACAGCATCACGGTGGCGGGCGGCGCCACGCTGCTCACGATCCTGGTGGCGGTGCTGGCCGCCTACGCCATCACCCGGTTCCGCTTCCGCGGCCGCGAGTTCGTCGCCCGCACGATGCTGTTCACCTACATGTTCGCGCCGATCATGATCGTGGTGCCGTTCTACATCATGATGCGCAGCGCCGGGCTGGTGAACTCGCATCTCGGCCTGATCCTCAGCTACACGACGTTCTCGCTGCCGTTCAGCATGTGGATGCTGCGCTCGTTCTTCCAGTCGATCCCGCTGGAACTCGAGGAGGCGGCGATGATCGACGGCGCGTCGCGGCCGAAAGCGGTGGCGCTGATCGTCGTGCCGATGGCCCTGCCCGGCGTCATCGCCGTGTCGATCTTTACGTTCATCGTCGCCTGGAATGACTACTTGTTCGCGCGCGTGCTGATCGGCGCCGACGAGTTGAAGACGCTGCCCGTCGGCATCCAGGACCTCTACGAGTCCACCGTCACCGACTGGGGCATGGTGATGGCGGCCGGGGTGGTTGTGACCATTCCGGCGCTGGTGTTCTTTGTTGCGGTGCAGCGTTACTTGATTTCGGGCTGGGGCGCGGGAGCGATCAAGGGATAGGCGCAAGTTCACGCGCCATGCTGGACAGGCGCGCGCCAAACCTGGGATGATCCGCGCAAAGCGCCTATTCCCCGGAGAGGAACGCCCGTGATCGAAGATCGCCGCATCCGTATCAGCGATGAAGAGGCCCTGCTGCTGCATTCCAGCGGCCGGCCCGGCAAGCTCGCGATCACGGCCACCAAGCCGCTGACCACTCAGCGCGACCTGAGCCTGGCCTACTCGCCCGGCGTGGCCGTGCCCTGCCTCAGGATCCAGAAGGATCCCGACACCGCCTACGACTTCACCGCCAAGGGCAACATCGTCGCCGTGATCTCGAACGGCACCGCGGTCCTCGGCCTTGGCGACCTGGGGGCGCTGGCGGCCAAGCCGGTCATGGAAGGCAAGTCGGTGCTGTTCAAGCGCTTCGCCGACATCGACGGCATCGACCTGGAGGTCGACACCCGCGACGTCGACGAGTTCGTGAACTGCGTGCGCTTCCTGGGCAAGACCTGGGGCGGCATCAACCTCGAGGACATCAAGGCGCCGGAGTGCTTCATCATCGAGCAGCGCCTGCGCGAGATCATGGACATCCCGGTGTTCCATGACGACCAGCACGGCACGGCGATCATCGCCACGGCCGGCATGCTGAACGCGCTCGACCTGACGGGGCGCGACATCCGCAAGGCCAAGCTGGTGATCAACGGCGCCGGCGCCGCGTCGATCGCCTGCGTCGAGCTTCTGAAGTCGCTGGGCCTGCCGCACGAGAACGCCGTCCTGTGCGACAGCCAGGGCGTGATCTACCAGGGCCGCACCAAGGGTATGAACCAGTGGAAGTCGGCCCACGCGGTCGAGACCAAGGCGCGCACGCTGGCAGAGGCGATGGAGGGGGCCGACATCTTCTTCGGCCTGTCGGCCAAGGATGCGGTGTCGAAGCCGATGGTGAAGTCGATGGCGGCGAAGCCGATCATCTTCGCCATGGCCAACCCCGATCCCGAGATCACGCCCGAGGACGTGAAGGCGACGCGCGACGACGCGATCATCGCCACCGGACGCTCGGACTACCCGAACCAGATCAACAACGTGCTAGGCTTTCCCTACATCTTCCGCGGCGCGCTCGACGTCCGCGCATCGACGATCAACGACCAGATGAAGATCGCCGCCGCCAAGGCGCTGGCCGCGCTGGCGCGCGAGGACGTGCCGGACGAGGTCGACGCGGCCTATGGCGGGCGCCGCCTGCGCTACGGACCGGACTACATCATTCCTGTGCCGTTCGACCCGCGCCTGATCGAGGCGGTGCCGGCCGCGGTCGCCAAGGCGGCGATGGACAGCGGCGTCGCGCGCAAGCCGATCGCCGACATGACCGCCTACCGCGCCGCGCTGCGCGGGCGCCTGGACCCGACCGCGTCGAGCCTGACGCGGATCACCGAGACCGTGCACGCGAACCCGCGCCGCGTGGTCTTCGCCGAGGGCGAGGACGAGAAGGCGATCCGCGCCGCGCTGGCGTTCCGCGCGCAGGGCTTCGGCACGCCGGTCCTGATCGGCCGCGAGAATCGCATGGCCGACACGATCAAGAACGCCAGCCTGCAGGGTACGGCGGACCTGGAGATCCACAACGCGCGCCTGTCAGCCAACAACAAGAAGTACACCGACTTCCTCTACGCCCGGCTGCAGCGCAAGGGCGCGCTCTATCGCGACTGCGAGCGCATGGTAAACCAGGACCGCAACGTCTTCGCCGCCTGCATGGTCGCCTGCGGCGACGCGGACGCGATGGTGACCGGGCTGACGCGGTCGTGGATGGTGAGCTACACCGACATCGCCCGGGTGATCGACCCGCGGCCCGGCGAGATTCCGTTCGGCTTGACGATGATGGTGGCGCGCGGACGCACCGTGTTCATCTCGGACACCAATGTCCACGCCAACCCGACGCCGTCCGAGCTGGCCGATATCGCCGTGGGCAGCGCCAAGGTCGCGCGCGCACTTGGCCACGAACCGCGCGTGGCGATGCTGTCCTTCTCGAACTTCGGCAATCCCTGGCGCGAGAAGGCGCAGCGCGTGCGCGACGCGGTCGAGGAGCTGGACCGCCGCAAGGTTGACTTCATGTACGACGGCGAGATGAACGTCGACATGGCGCTCGATGCCGACCTGCGCGAGCGCTTCTTCCCGTTCTCGCGGTTGAAGGGGCCCGCCAACGTGCTGATCATGCCGGCGCTGCACACCGCCGACGTTTCGACGCGGCTCCTGAACCAGCTCGGCGGCGGCACGATGATCGGGCCGATCCTGGTCGGCATGGAGAAGCCGGCGCAGATCGTGAACCTGCGCGCCAGCGTCGCCGACCTGGTGCAGGCGGCGGTGCTCGCGGCCTACCAGTCGGTGCGGTGAGCGTCCGCGCCGCCCAGCGCGCATGAGCAGCTCCAGCGACGAGGTGCCGGACCGGGCCGGCATCGGCGGCGCGCGCGCCTGGGCTGCCTGGGTGCTGGCGTCCCTGTTCTTCTTCTATGCGTTCCTGCTGCGCGTCTCGCCCTCGGTCATGGTCGAGGAGCTGATGCGCGACTTCGCGGTCGGCGCGGCGATCCTGGGCAATCTCTCGGCCGCATACTTCTATGCCTATGCCGCGCCGCAGCTGCCGATCGGGCTGATGCTCGACCGCTTCGGGCCGCGCCGATTGATGACCTTCGGCGCCGGGCTGGCGGGGCTGGGCTGCATCGTCTTCGCGATCGGCGGATCGGTGACCGTCGTCTATGTCGGCCGGCTGATGATCGGGCTGGGCGCAGCCTTCAGCTGGGTGGGCGCGCTGACCGTCGCCGTGCACTGGTTCATCCCCCAGCGCTTCGCGGCGCTGGCGGGCGGCACCCAGGCCTTCGGCATGGCCGGCGGCGTGTTCGGCCAGGCGCCGACCGCCTACCTGGTCGCAACCCAGGGCTGGCGCGGCGCGTCGGTCGTGATCGGCGTCATGGGTTTGACCCTTGCCGCCGCGATCTGGATCGTGGCGCGCGACCGGCTGCGGCCAAGCCATGCCGGTGCCGGCTTGGCCCAGGGCCTGCGCATCGCCATCGCCAACCCGCAGACCTGGCTGAGCGCGCTGTTCGGCATGGCGATGGTCGCGCCAGTCGTCAGTTTCAGCGGGCTGTGGGGCGTGCCCTACCTGACCCAGACCTACGGCATGAGCCGCGAGGAGGCGGCGGTCGTCACCTCGCTGAGCTTTATCGGCTGGGGCATCGGCGCGCCGCTCCTGGGCTCGCTCTCCGACCGCCTGGGCAGGCGCCGGGTGCCGATGGCGATCGGCTCGGGGCTTTCGGCGGTGACGCTGGCGCTGATCCCCCTGGTCGGCGGATCGCCGGTCCTGCTGGGCCTGCTGATGGCGGTCAGCGGGTTCTTCGGCTCGACGATGGTGATCGGGATCGCCCTGGCGCGGGAGTCGAACCCGCCCCAGGTCAGCGGCACGGTGCTGGGCTTCACCAACACCTTCGTCGTCGGGTCCGGCGGCCTGTTCCAGCCCCTGATCGGCTACCTGCTGGACCTGCAATGGGACGGCACGCTGCGGGCCGGCGCGCGGGTCTATACGCCCGAGGCCTATCACTGGGGCCTGTCGGTGCTGCCGGCGATCCTGGCGATCGGCTGCCTGGCGGCGCTGCTGTCGCGCGACGTGGCCAAGGCCAGGGCATGAGGACCCGCGTCAAGATCTGCTGCATCGAGACCGAGGACATGGCGCGCCGGGCGATCGCCGCAGGCGCCTCGGCGCTGGGGCTGGTCACGGCGATGCCCAGCGGCCCGGGCGTGATCACCGACGACCAGGCGCGGCGCATCGCCGGCCTGGCCCCGCCGGGCGTGGCGACCTTCCTCCTGACCTCGCAGACCGACCCGGCGTGGCTGGTCGCCCAGGTGGCCGCCGCCGGCACCAGCGTCGTGCAGATCGTCGATGCGGTGGCGCCCGCGGCCTATGCCGCGCTCCGCGAGGCCCTGCCGACCGTGAAGATCGTCCAGGTGATCCATGTGGAGGACGCCGGCGCCGTGGGCGAGGCGCAGGGGGTGGCGCCGCTGGTCGACGGGCTGCTGCTCGATTCCGGCCGGCCCAAGGCGGCCGTAAAGGAATTGGGCGGCACCGGCCGCGTGCATGACTGGGCGATCAGCCGGCGGATCGTCGGCGCAGTGGCCTGCCCGGTCTACCTCGCCGGCGGCCTCGGCCCCGGCAATGTCGCCGAGGCAATTCGCGCCGTGCGGCCCTTCGGCGTCGATCTCTGCTCGGGCGTGCGCACCGATGGCCTGCTCGATGACCAAAAACTGGGCGCGCTGATGGAGGCAGTCCATGCTGCAGCGCAATCGTAGCCATTTCGCGCGCGTGATCGCCGCCAGTGGCCCAAGATGCGTGGCGAAAGCCAATTCGCGCTTATCAACCGCCCGGGCCTGTGCCATGCTCAATTGAAATAAAGAATGCCACCGGATTAAATCTTCAATCGCCGGTGTCCTAAGCGCCAAGCGCATACAACAAACCTGGAGGAGGAAACGAATGACGAAGTCGAAGTCTGTCCAGAATTCCGCCGAGTCCAAGGTGGCCTCGCGCCGCCGCTTCCTGAAGGGCGCGGCTGCGGCCGGCGCCGGCGCGGCGGTGCTCGCTGCACCGGCGGTCTCCCATGCGCAAGCCTCGCCGATCACCATGCGCTGGCAGAGCACATGGCCAGCCAAGGACATCTTCCACGAATACGCCAGCGACTTCGGCAAGAAGGTCAACGACATGACCGGCGGCGAGCTGAAGATCGAAGTGCTGCCGGCCGGCGCGGTGGTGCCCGCCTTCGGCCTGCTCGACGCGGTGTCCAAGGGCACGCTGGACGGCGGGCATGGCGTGCTCGTCTACCACTACGGCAAGCAGAACGCGCTGGCGCTCTGGGGCTCGGGCCCGGCCTTCGGCATGGACGCGCAGCAGCTCATGGCCTGGCACAAGTATGGCGGCGGCAAGGAGCTGCTGCAGAAGCTCTACGCGTCGATCGACGCGAACGTCGTGTCGTTCCCGTACGGCCCGATGTTCACCCAGCCGCTCGGCTGGTTCAAGAAGCCGGTGCAGAAGGCCGAGGACATGAAAGGCCTGAAGTACCGCACCGTCGGCCTGTCGATTGACGTGTTCACGGCATTGGGCGTCGCGGTCAACGCGCTGCCCGGCGGCGAGATCGTCCCGGCGATGGATCGTGGCCTGCTCGACGCGGCCGAGTTCAACAACATGACCTCGGACCGCATCCTCGGCTTCCCGGACGTCTCGAAGGTCTGCATGCTGCAGAGCTTCCACCAGAACGCCGAGCAGTTCGAGATCATGTTCAACAAGACCAAGTTCGACGCCTTGCCGGCGAAGATGAAGGCGATCATCGAGAACGGCGTCGAGGCCGCCTCGCAGGACCTCTACTGGAAGGCGATCGACCGCTACTCCAAGGACTATGTCGAGCTGCAGACCAAGGACAAGGTCCGCTTCTACAAGACGCCGAACGCCGTCCTGCAGGCCCAGCTCAAGGCCTATGACGACGCCGCGGCGAAGAAGGGCGCCGGCAACGCGCTGTTCAAGGAGATCGAGGCGTCGCAGAAGGCGTTCGCCCAGCGCGTGGTGAAGTGGGACCTGGACAACAACGTCCGTCGTGAAATGGCCTACAACCACTACTTCGGCAAGAAGGGCTGATCCTGTCGTCTTGAAGCGGGCGAGGCATTGCTCCCGGCAGCGGGCACGGTGCCTCGCCTTCTTTTTCCCGAATTGAGTTCCGAGTCCCGCACCTCATGAACGCGCAGCGAATCCTCCACGGTATCGACCGCCTGAGCAACTGGTCCGGCAAGCTGTTTGCCTGGCTGATCGTGATCCTGGCGCTGGTCGTGGGCGTTGAGGTGTTCAAGCGCTACATCCTGAACGCGCCGACCGCCTGGATCTTCGACCTCAATTCGATGCTCTACGGCACCGTCTTCATGATGTGCGGCGCCTACGCGCTGGCGCAGAACGCACATGTGCGCGGCGACTTTCTCTACGGGTCGATGCGGCCGCGGCTGCAGGCCGGGCTCGACCTGTCGCTCTACATCCTGTTCTTCATCCCCGGGATCCTGGCGCTGTTCTACGCCGGATACGACTACGCGCTGCTGTCCTGGCACATCAACGAGCATTCCAACGTCACCGCCGACGGGCCGCCGATCTACCAGTTCAAGGCCGTGATCCCCATCGCCGGCGCGCTGGTCATGATCCAGGGCCTGGCCGAGATCACGCGCTGCATCATCTGCCTGCACACCGGCCATTGGCCCGCGCGGCTCAAGGACGTCGAGGAGACCGACGTCATCGGCACGCAGCTCTCGGGCAGCGAATTCGTCGACGAGGAAACAAAGCGCCAAGCGATCGAAGGCGCGCAGCACATCCAGGAAGTTGCCCATCAACGCGGCATGGGAGACCGCGCGATCGAAGAGGTCGCCCACGAGACCGACAAGACCGAGGGCGGAGACAGGCGATGAGCGATCCGATCCTTGGCCTGACCATGCTTGGCCTGATCGTCGTGGCGATCATGATGGGCTTTCCCACGGCCTTCACCCTGATGGGCATGGGCATGGGGTTCGGGTTCGTCGCCTTCTGGGATCCGAGCGAGCACTGGTGGCAGAACCGCATCTTCGACCTGATGGTGCAGCGCACCTTCGGGGCGATGAACAACGATACGCTGATCTCGATCCCGCTGTTCGTGTTCATGGGCTACCTGATCGAGCGCGCGGCGCTGGTCGACCAGATGTTCCGCAGCGTGCAGCTCGCTTTCCGAAGGCTGCCGGCCTCGCTCGCGGTCACCACGTTGCTGGTCTGCGCCTTCTGGGGCATGGCCTCGGGCATCGTCGGCGCGGTGGTCGTGCTCATGGGCGTCATCGCGCTCAGGCCGATGCTGAACGCGGGCTACGACACGCGGCTGGCGGCGGGCGCGATCACGGCCGGCGGCACGCTGGGCATCCTGATTCCGCCCTCGGTGATGCTGATCGTCTATGCCGCCGTCGCCGGCCAGTCGATCGTGAAGCTCTACGCCGCCGCGATCCTGCCGGGCTTCTTCCTGGCCTCGCTCTACATCATGTACATCATGGGCCGGGCGCTGCTGAACCCCAAGCTGGCGCCGAAGCTGCCGGCCGACCAGTACCGGCTGGACGGGCCGGGGTGGCTCCAGCGCCTGGAGCGCGGCTCCACCACGCGGATCGTGGGCGGGCTGACGGGCGCGGTGCTGCGGCCGGGCGTCCTTGCCGGCGCGACCGACGCGAAGGGCCAGCCGGTCACCTACGGCCTCGTCGTGCAGAACTTCCTGGCGGCCCTGGTGCCGCTGCTGCTGACGGTCGCGATCTTCTCGCTCGCCTGGTGGTTCGTCACCGTGCGCAACGCGCCCGACGCCGCCCCGCCGCCCTCGGCGATCGAGGAGCTCGGCAC
>JAEULC010000374.1 GCA_016792605.1 Rhodospirillales bacterium | reverse complement strand
GGAGGCCGAGGACATCCTGCGCGTCGCCTTCGCCAACGACGTCAAGGTGCGCGAGGACGCCGATCTCGCCGAGCTGCTGCACGCGGTCGACCTCGACAGCCTGATCCCGCTCGAGGCCTTCACCGCCGTCGCCGAGATCCTGTCCTACCTCTACCGCCTGAACGGCGGCCTGCCGCAGTCCGTGCGCGACGCTGCGGCGCGCGACCGTGAGGAGATGGCGCACGAGCAGGTCTTTGGCCCCCAAGACGGCCCGGCCAACGGCACCGAAGGCGGCCCCGCCGCCGAGGCGACCTCGTGATGGACATGGCATCCTACCTGCGCTTCCTGCTCGCGCTGGTCTTCGTTCTGGGGCTGATCGCCCTGCTCGTCTGGGTGGTGCGCCGCTTCGGGCCGGCGGGAATCGCGCTGAAGGCCTCCGGCCGCAACCGCCGCCTGGCGATCGTGGAAGTGGCGCCGGTCGACGCCCGCCGCCGCCTAGTGCTGGTGCGCCGGGACGGGGTCGAGCACCTGCTGCTGCTCGGCGCCGGCAACGACCTTCTGATCGAGTCCGGCGTCGCCGCCCCCGACAAGCCCGTCCTCCAGGAGCCGCGGCCATGACCGGCATCCCAGTCATCGGCGCAAAGCTGATCCGCCGCCTGCCCCTCGCCATCGCCCTCGCTCTCCTGGCCACGCCGGCGGCGGCGCAGTCCGTCACCCTGGACCTCGGCCAGAGCGGCTCGCTCAGCGGCGGCATCCTGCAGCTCGTCGCGCTGACGACGCTGCTCAGCCTGGCGCCGGGCATCTTGGTCATGGTGACCTCGTTCACCCGCATCGTCGTCGTGCTGTCCTTCCTGCGCACCGCCATGGGCGTGCAGCAGGCGCCGCCGAACACGGTGATGGTCAGCCTGGCGATGTTCCTGACCTTCTTCATCATGGCGCCGGTCCTGCAGGAGAGCTACGAGGCCGGCATCAAGCCGCTGATGGAAGAGCAGATCAACGAGGAGCAGGCCTTCGCCCGCGCCGTCGCGCCGCTGCACAAGTTCATGATCTCCCATGTGCGCGAGCAGGACCTGCGCCTGTTCATGGACATGAGCCGCGCGCCGGCGGTGGCGAACACGGCCGACACGCCCCTGCGCGCGCTGGTCCCCGCCTTCATGATCAGCGAGCTGAAACGCGCCTTCGAGATCGGCTTCCTGCTGTTCCTCCCCTTCCTCATCATCGACATGGTGATCGCGTCGGTCTTGATGTCGATGGGCATGATGATGCTGCCGCCGGTGCTGATCTCCCTGCCCTTCAAGCTGATCTTCTTCGTCCTGGTCGACGGCTGGTTCCTGGTCGCCGGCAGCCTGGTGCGCAGCTTCGGCACGATCTAGCGGGGCTCCCTCGCAGCGGGGCAGTCCCCATCGCGCTGCACTCGACGCGCATCACCTACACTGGAGCCGGCAATCCTGCCTTGGCGAGGCCGGCCATGACATTCTCGGGATCCGCCGGACGCGCATACAGAAATCGCGCGAGGCGCGCCGCGATCGAGAAACGTGGATTGATCTTCAGCAGATCGGCCCAGGTCGCTCTTGCCTCGGCGATCTCTCCGAGATGGCCTAGCGATGCCGCGAGCCAGGCGCGGCCGACATCGGTTTCCTTCGCCAGGAAGACGCGCTCACGGAAGACCAGCGCCGCGGTTTCATAGTTTCCTCGCAGAAAATGCGCCATGCCGAGAAACTGCAAGTGCTGATGAGACCAGGCAGGATCCAGGCGGATCGCACGCTCCAGGACGGGGATGGCGTCTTCAGGCCGGCCGGCGCCGATCGCAATGTCGGCCTTCGCGAACAGGCAAAGTGCCGAATCGGGCGTCATGGAGACAGCCCTCTCGTTTGCCGCTCTGGCCCGGTCGTAGTCTCCCGCCCAACGGGCCGCGACCGCAACCGCATTGTTGGCGAGCGGTTCGTTCGGGTTGATCGCCACGGCCCTATCTGCCAGTGCACCGGCCCTTGCCGCCACCGCTTCGGGAGCATCGCCCGACCAGCCGTTGTGAAAATCTAGCCAGTGGAATATCGACCACAAGCCGAGCGCCTGCGCGTATGCCGGATCCAGTTCCACGGCGCGCGCACCGAACACCATGGCGCGCTTCCAGTTCGTGGGAGTGAGCCCCGGCGACAGAACCAGGTCTCTCATCCGCAAGAAGGCGTCGTGCGCCTCCATATTCGTCGTGCCAATGCTGGCGATGCTCGTCTTTTCCGCCGGGGTCAGCCTGATCTTCAACGCGTCGACGATCTTCAGGGTGACCTCGTCCTGCACGGCGAAAATGTCGCTGAGGTCGCGGTCGAAGCGGTCGGCCCAAAGATGCCCGCCGGTGGCGGTATCGATCAGCTGGGCATTGATCCGGACTCGGTCGCCCATGCGCCGGACACTACCCTCCAGAACGTGCCCGACGCCCAACTCCCGCCCGACCGTGCGCAGGTCGACCGCTTTGCCCTTGTAGGCGAAGCTGGAATTGCGGGCGATCACCAGCAGTCCGGACACCTTGGACAGGTCCGTGATGATGTCCTCGCTGATGCCGTCGGAAAAATATTCCTGATCGGCGTCGCGCGACATGTTGTTGAAAGGCAGGACCGCGATGGAGGCGATCTCCGCCTTGCGGTCCGGTTCAGGCGTCGCAGCGGCAACCCCGGCCGGGGTCCCCGACGGCGCGGCGTCCCCGGGATGCCAGTGCCAGACACGGATCGGCCGGGCGATGTTCTTTACCGTAACCTCCCCGCCGTCGACGAACGCCGCGCCGGGGCGGTTGCGGATGCTCTCGTTCACGACGGACGAGATGCAGACGCCGCCGGGCTTCGCCTGCGCTTCGAGCCGTGCGGCGATGTTCACGCCGTCGCCGTAGATGTCGTCGCCCTGGACGATGATGTCACCCAGGTTGACGCCCATGCGAAAGTTCAGCGCGGTGCGGCTGCCTGATCCGGCGACCGCCTTCTGAATGGCTATGGCGCAGTCGACGGCGTCCACGACGCTACCGAACTCGACCAGCGTTCCGTCCCCCATCAGCTTGACGATGCGGCCGTTGTGCCGCCTCACGGCCGGATTGAACTTGGTCTCGCGGCAATGGTTCAACGCAGCCAACGTGGCGACCTCGTCCTCTGCCATGAGGCGGGAGTAGCCGACGACGTCCGCGAAGAGGACAGCGGCCAGGCGCCGGACGGTGCGTTCAGCTTCCATCGCGCATTACTATCGAAACTGCAGCGACTTCACCACAGCGATCGCGTTCTTCAACAAGATCAGGCAATGCCAGCGCGGCGCGACGCGCCATGACAAGCTCGTCGCGAGCTATCTGGCTCCGCGCCTAGAAGCCCACGCGCTAGTTCGTCTTGGGCAGGGTCGTCGGGCCGGCGGCGGGCCGGGTGCCGGCGAGCGACTTCTGGAAATTGGTGGCGGCGTCGAGCGCCTGCTGGATCCCGGCGAGGTCGGTCGGCGCGCCGCTACCGTTGGCGATCAGGCGGAAGGCGCTCTTCTGACCGCTCTGGTCCATCGCCGCGGCGTAGCGGTCGCGCAGGTCGGCCAGAAGCTTGTTGTCCTTGCCGAGCTGGGCCGCGACGGCAGCGCTCATCACGGCGGCGGCGGCCTCGTCGCTGGGCTTGGGCTGCGGCTTGCCCTTCTCGGGCTTGTAGGCGGCCATGAGCCGGTCGGCGCGGCGGCTCGCTACCTGGGCGACCTTGGGCCAGTCGCCCTGGCGCCAGAGAATGTCCTGGCGCAGCTTGTCGGCCGGCTCGCTGTCGTCGCCGGCGACGAGCGCGAGCGCCTGCTCGGGCATGTCGAGCGTCGCCATCGCCTGGGCGCGCAGCAGCGCGCGTTCGCGCCTGACCGGCGCCGGCAGCGTCTCCACCCGGCTAGCGTCGAGCGCCTGCAGGGCCTGGAGCACCTGGTTGTTCTGCAGCCGGATACTGGCGAGCCGCGCCCCGGCCTCGCCCTTGGCATTGCCTTGCAGGCGGTTGCGCACGAGGTCGTCCAAAAGCTCGGCGGCGCGGTCGAGCAGGTCGATCGCGGCCACGCGGTCGGCCAGGTTGCGGATCAGCGTGTCGCCCTTGGCGCCGCTGGGAGTCAGCTCGCGGAAGCTGTCGTAGAGCGACAGCGCCTTCAGGGGCGGCATGGCGTCGGCCTCGCCGTCGATGAACAGGCGCGCGAAGGCCTTGCTCATCGCATCGGTCGCATTGCGCGCCTCGGGCGATTCAGGGAACAGCGTGGCCAGCTCGCGGTAGTTCTGGAGCCCGGCGGCGTTCTCGCCGACCTGCAGGTTGAGCTGCGCCAGCATCTCCAGCACGCGGCGCTCGAGCGCGTCGCCGCGCCAGACATAGCGCAGCTTTTCCAGGCGCTCGATCGCGCCGGCCGGCTTCAGGGTCTTGGTCGCCAGGCCCTGCTCGATCAGCGCCATCTCGGCGCGGGGCCAGGCCGGCAGCTCGCGCCGCGAGGCGACGTCGTGCCACAGGCGCATCGCCTCGTTATGCTTGCCGAGCGCGGCCATCAGGTTGCCGCGCAGGAAGTCGAGCTGGCCCTTGTCGGGGCCGTCCTTGATCAGCTTGGTCAGGGAGTCGGCGATGACCTGCGCCTGCTTGACGTCCTTGGCCGCCAGCTTCGCTTCCAGCGCCTTCAGCCCAAACTCGCGCCGCAGCGGCAGCGGATAGGTCTCGGGCGCGTTCTGGCCGGCGGCGAGGAAATACTTGTCGGCCTTGGCGAGGTCGCCGCGGTTGGCGGCGACGAAGCCGCGCCACAGCTGGGCTTCCAGGTTGTCGTCGAGCCGCGGATCGGCGAGCAGCGCCGCCGCGTCGTCGTGCTTGCGCGACATGGCCAGGGTCGCGCCCTTGAGCGCCTTGAACGGCGCCTCGCTGGTCTCGGGCACCGCGTCCACCTCCATGCGCTCGAGCGCGCCGAGCGCGTCCTGCGGCAGGAGGTTGGCGAAGTAGAAGCGCCCGTTGTCGAGCCGCGCCGCGTTGCGCGCCTCGGGCGGGGCGTTGGCGAGCTCCAGGTTCTTGGCCCGGCGGCGATCGGTGAAGTCGCCCATGGCGGCCTGCGACCAGCGCGGGAAATCGAACAGGACCTGCTCGGGCGGCAGCTTCGGGCCACTGGGCGTGGACGAGGCCGGCGCGGGCGCGGCGGCGGTCGCCGTCGTCGCCGGCGCGCTCGATCCCTTGCGCGCGGCGACGCCGGAGGAGAGCATCAGCCCGTCCGGCGTGCCGATCGTCACCTGGCCCGGCTCCGCGGTCACCACGATGTCGTCTGCGATCGGCTCCACCGCCACGCCCTGGTTCGAGCCCAAGAGGCGGAACTCGGCATACTCGCGCAGCCCCGCGACGCCCTGCCCCGCCGTGGCGACGGGCACGACGACCAGCCGGTCGCCGATGTCGGGATCGCGCAGCCGCGCGACGCGGCCGGGCTGGTCGACGGCGAGCGACAGGACGGTCTTGCCGTCGGCGCCGGCGCGCGGCTCGACGGCGATCGGCGCATCGGGCTGCGGCGACTGGTGGCGGATCTCGACCAGCCAGGCATTGCCATCGCGCGCCAGGGTCGGATTCATCGACGGCGCGGCGGTCATGCGCAGCACGGTCATGTCCTCGTGCGGCAGCTGCGCCGCGCCGGCGTAGAGCGTCGCCGGCGCCTTCACGATGCGCTGCAGGTCGAGCTTGGTCTGGCCGTCGAAGACGATCCAGATCTGGTCGCCGCGGCGGAAGGCGGCGGCGGCGACGGGCTGCGTCCAGGGAAAGCGCAGCGTCGCCTTGTTGGGCGTGGCCTGCAGGCCGACCAGAAGATTGGGCTGGCTGGCCGGGCCGGCGGGCGCGGCCTGGGCCGGCGCGGGCGGGAAGGTGACGGGGGTCAGCGCCTGCGCCGAGGTCGGCGGCGGCTCGGCCGCAGGCTGCTGGGGGGCGGGCTGTGGCAAGGTGAGCGCCGTCGGCGGCGCCGTGGCCTTCTCGGCCTTCGCCGCTTCGGCCTTCGGCGGCTCGGGCTTGGGCGCCTCGGCCTTTGCCGGCGCGCCGGAAGCGGGCCGGATGTCGAGGATGAAGCGGTTGCCGTCGAGCGCGGTCCGGGGCTGCGCCTTGTCGGCCAGCGTCAGGCTGAGCGCCGGGCCGCCCTTGCCGGGGCCGGCGTCGAGGCCTTCGACCAGCTTCAGCGCGCGGTCCTTCAGGTCGCCGAGGTCAAGCTGCATCGGCGTGTCGAAGCTGTACTTGACGTTGCGGCCGTTCTCGTCGGCCTGGAACTTGACCGGCTTGCCCCAGTCGATCTCGAGCCGCGTCCCCTCGGCCGACTCGCCCAGCCGCACCCGGGCGACCTTGGGCTCGATCTTCGGCTCCGGCTTCGGCTGCTCGGCCTTGGCCGGCTTCGGCGCCGCGGCGACGGGCGCGGCCTTCGCCGGCTGCGGCTTCTCCGCCGCCTTCGAGGCATCGCGGTCGACCAGGTCGATCACGACGCGGCCGCCGAACTGGCTGGTGCGGAAGGTCTTGTCGCCCTTGAGCGCGAACACGGCCGTGCGGCCGTCGGGGCGGATCGATGCCTCGCCGACATGCGGGGCCAGGGCGCGCGCGGCGGCGTCCAGCGACGCCGCGAACGGCCGCGCAAAGCGGACGATCAGGTGGCCGTCGAAAATTTCGGCCGAGAAGGTGGCCGGGGTCTGCCAGTCGAAGGTCAGGCGGGTCTTGCCGCCGCTCGCGTCGCCGGTCACGGCGACGGGCTCCTGCGCCGCGGCCTGCGGTGCCTGGGCCGTCGACACGGCGAGGAACAGCGCAATACCTGCGATCACGCCCCGCCACGAAATGGTCACGACCTTTCTGGTCACGACGCGCATCACTTACGATCCTCCCGCCCGCGCGGGGCGCAACACCAGTTCGAGCTCGTCGATCGGCGCGGTCGTGGGTTCGATGCCCCCCAGCACCGGCACGGGGCGCGGGAAGCCGAGATCTCGCAGGGCCTCGGACAGCGCCAGTCCCTGCGCCATCGCCGCCGGCCAGCCGGGCGAATCCGGCGCCAGATGCACCCGCACCACCAGTTCGTTGCCGACCAGGCGCAGGCGCTCGACGATCGTCGCAAGCGCGAGGCGCCCTGACGGGGCAATGCCGGCCTTGTCGAAAGCGGTCGACGGCAGTCGGATGGCCAGGCCCTCCGTGGTTCGCTGCTGGGTGACGCCGGCCAGCGTCCGATCGGCGGCAAGCGTGCCCGCCATCAACGCCGCCATGTAATCGACGTCGCGCTTGCCCGCGCCCGCATCCTCGGTTGCGTAGGGCCGCGGGAACGGCCGGGGATCGAGCGCCGCGATCGGGCGAAGCGCATCGGCCAGCGAAGCGGACAAGTCGCGCCAGCGCTCGTTCTTCACGCTGGACATGGCGAACAGCATGACAAAGAAGGTCAGCAACAGCAACATGCAGTCGCTGAGGGTGACCAGCCAGCCGCCGCTGAGAATGTTCACGGAACCGGGCGCGGACGGCTTCAGCGCCGCGCCAAGCAGCGACGGGCGCCGTGCGCGCCCGCTCTTGATCCTGCCGCTATGTCCCTCCCCGATGCGCATGACCCCTCACGCGCCCGGTTTGAGGTTGGGTGGCGGCTGCGCCGTCCGGTCGGCGACCGGCGATCGCTCGGCCGGCGGGCGGGCGATGACAGGCGCCGGCGCGATCGGCCGCGGCGACAGGCGAAGCTCGAGGGCGATGACGGTCGACTGTCCCGGCTGCAGCCCGACGGCCAGGTCGCCGGCATCGATCTCGATCGCATTCAGCATCCGGGCCAGGCTGCGCACGCGCTGGATCGCCAGCTTGCCGTCCTGCTCGCCGTCATGGCCGAGCTTCACGTCGAGCGCGAGGTCGAGCCCCTTGGGCGCATCGGTCACCATGCGGGTCAGCGCGCCGACGATGGCCGAAGCCGAGGGCAGCGGATCGGCGCGGTTGGCGGCGAAGATTCCCGCGACCCCCAGCTCGGCACGCAGCGTGCGGCCGGCGACGAAGTCGCCGCCGTCGACCGCGCCGGCGCCGGGGAACAGGTCGAGCCAGCGGCGCTCGATCACCTTCATCGCCGGCACGTCGCCTTCGAGGGCCACGATCGAGACCGGGCCGGGGCCGGCAGGCTTGCGTTCGGAGAAGCTCTTGGTCACCTCGCGGACGCGCGACGGGTCGCGGTCGGCGATGGCGTTCAGGGCGACAAAGAAGGTCAGCAGCAGCGACGCCACCGCGAACAGCGCGATCGGACCCGAGTTGCTGGTCGGAGCCGCGGTCATGCGCCGGCGTCCCTCCTGGTTTGGCGCGATCAGCCGTTCAGGATCGCGTCGATGTCGTCCTGGTTCATGGCATTGGTCGGAAGCTGCGGGCCGTTCAGCAGCTCGGCGTCGGTCGGCGTCGCGTTGACCGCCTTCGCCGCCGGCGCAGCCGCCGCGACCGCAGCGGGCTCGGCCGCCTCGCCTTCGCCGCCGGCATGGGCGCCCAGCGCGGCAAGGAGCGCCGCGACCTTCTCCTCGATCTGGCGAAGCGTGCGCACGACCTTGGAGATGCGCTGGCCGGTGATGTCCTGGAAGGTGCAGGCCTCGTAGATGCCCGTCACCGCGTCGCTCAACTGTTCGCCATGCTCGCCGCCGACCGCCGCCGCGGTGGTCTCGATCTTCTCGGCCGCGGCCATGATCGCGTTGGTCGCCGCTTCCGTGGCGCTGATCACGGCGTCGAGCTCGTCCTGCGCCACCGGCAGGTGACGCTGGCGGATCTCGTCGGCACGCAGCTCGGCGATCTCGGACTTGGCGTTGCGGATGATCTTGGCCAGCGCGTCGAGCTCGCTGTAGACCTTCGCCTCGCCGGCGGTGATATCGCCCTCGAGCGAGTTGACGATGCCCTTCACGATGTCCGCTACCTCGTCCACGTTCACGATCGTGGCCGGACGAGACTTCGCCTCCTCCAGCCGCTTGTCGAAAGCCGTCTTGACCGACGCGCGCATGCGCTAAAATCCCCTCGAACGAACTCGCGAGTGTCCGCGCGCCTAGAACTGGCCCAGCACCGCGGACAGCTTCATCTTCAGCGTCGCCGCGTTGAAGGGCTTCACGATGTAGTTGGAAACGCCGGCGGCCTTGGCCGAGATCACGTTCTCGGTCTTGCTCTCGGCGGTCACCATGATGAACGGCATGCTCTTGAGCTTGGCGTCCGCGCGCACCTCGCGCAGCAGCTCGATGCCGGTCATCGGCTCCATGTTCCAGTCCGAAATGACCAGGGCAAAGTCCTTCTGCCGCAGCTTCTGCAGCGCGGCGCTGCCGTCCGTCGCCTCGTCGACATTGTCGAACCCGAGCTGTTTCAGCAGGTTCCGGATGATCCGCAGCATCGTCTTGTAATCGTCGACGATAAGGATCGGCATGTTCATATCAACGGCCATAGACCTAGCTCCACCCGATGTAGACTGCGCCCCGCGATTGCGCGGGCGTTTGTGCAGACGCCGGGCTACCCTGCCGCAAATTAGTTAACGATGGCTGAACCCGGGTTGCGCAGCAGGAATTGGCGGCTTGCAGCCAAAACAGGCCCTGGCGCAGATTGTCCGGCGAATGCCATGCGATGATTTATGGGAGGAGCGTTAAGAAATGATTCATCTCTACACGGCGGCGACCGGCAACGGGCGGCGGGCCTCGGTGATGCTCGAGGAATGCGGCCTTGCCTACCAGGCCCACAAGCTTGACCTGGCCAAGGGCGAGCAGAAGCAGCCCGAGTTCATCGCCATCAACCCGGCCGGCGCGATTCCCGCGATCGTCGACGACGCCGGTCCCGGCGGGCAGCCGACCAAGCTGGCGCAGTCCGGCGCGATCGTTCTCTATCTTGCTGAAAAGACGGGGAAATTCCTGCCGAAAGACCCGGCGAAGAAGGCCGAGGCGCTGCAGTGGTTCATGCAGGTGTCGACCGATGTCGCGCCGTCCAGCTCGACGATCTTCTATGCCACCGCCCACGCCCCGGACAAGACGCCGGCCAACCAGGCCTTCTTCGAGCAGCGTTTCCTGACCATGCTCAAGACCTGCGACGCCAAGCTGGCCAAGACCCCGTACCTGGCGGGCGACGAGGTGACGGTCGCCGACCTGGCGCTGATCCCGGTCTACGACGCCCGCAAGGCGCTGATCGAGAAGAGCCCCGGCCTGGAGAACGTCAAGCGCTGGGCGGCCGCGATGCTGGCCCGGCCGGGCGTGCAGAAGGGCTTGGCAGTCTGAAGGGGCGGTCTGACGAAGCAGTGCGGGGACGGCGCGGCGCCGTCCCCGATGCCTCACGCGACGCTGGAATAGCCGCGCTTGATCAGGCGATGCGTCGCCTCGAAGGCGTGCATCAGTTCCTCGTAGGTTTCCCGCGCTTCCTTCAGCCGGTCGAGGTCGGCCTTGGGCGGGATCTGTCCCTTCCGGGTCAGCTCCAGCCCCAGCTTCGCGTAGCTCGCCCGCGCCTCGGCTACCGCCACGGCGAAGCGCACGAAGCTGTCGCGGTCCAGGCCCGGGATGGCGCGATGGATGATCTCGCGGTTGGCGGTGAAGACCGCCACCTCGATCTGCTCCAGGAAGCTCGCGAGCTTCCGCCGCGTCGCCTTGTCCAGCATTCCCTGGTCCAGCAAGTGGTCGACCTTCTCTTCGCTGAAGACGCCGACAACCTTCGCCATGGCGAACCTCCCTTGCCTCCCCGCGCCTAGAACGGGAAGAAGATGTCGTAGATCTGCTGGCCGTAGCGCGGCTGCTGTACGTCCGTCATCTGGCCGCGGCCGCCATAGATGATGCGCGCTTCGGCGATCTTCTCGTAGCCGATCGTGTTGATCGACGAGATGTCCTCGGGCCGGATGATGCCGTGGATCTGCAGCTCGCGCATCTCGAAGTTCACGGTCACCTGCTGGCTGCCGCGCAACACCAGATTCCCGTTCGGCAGCACCTGGGTCACGACAGCGGCGATCTTCAGCTTGATGTCTTCCTTGCGGTCGATCGACCCAGTGCCGCTGTTGTTGGTCTGGGCGTTGAACTCGATCAGCGCTTCCGGCGTGACCGCATCCGGCAGGTACTTGTTGAGCAGAGTCTCGTAGCCCAGAAACTTGGGCATTCCGGCGGCGTCGGAATTGTTGCGCGTGCGCGTGGTGGAGTTGTCCAGCTTGCCCTGGTCGGAAATCTCGACCAGCACGGTGATCAGATCGCCGACGCGCGTGGCACGCTGGTCCTTGAAGAAGGCGCGCGAGCCCGAGCGCCACAGCGAGTTCGGCTGGCGCTGCGCCGTTTCGGGCGGCGGCATCGGCATCGACACCGGCACGTAGCCGGCCTGGGTGGTCGGGTTTGAGATCGGGGCCTGCTGCGGCGCGCTGCCGGCTTCCGTAGCGCGGGTCAGCGCATTGCAGGCGCCAAGGCCGACGCAGACCGAGGTCAGCAGGGCAATTCGCAAGGCGATCTTTGGCATCTGGGCCGGGGTCATGTCCTAGTTTCCCTGAATATGAGCGACGCGCGCGCGGGGCACGGCGCCGACGGCGACGGAACCGCGGCCGGTCACGACCGCGTCGAACTGCTTGTTGGAGGTCGGATTGACCACGCGCACCGTCTCGCCAAGGCTGGCGTTCGCGGTGGCCTTGCCCTGCCCGGTCAGCTCCATGCCGGGATGGCGGAACACGACCGTGACGATCGAGTTGCGCTTGACCATGATCGGCGTCTCGATGTCGTTGCGGGTCAGCATCCGGTTGGGCTGCAACTGGCGGCGCGGCGACTGTCCCAGGATATGGTTGGCGTCGGTCAGCGCGTTCACCGCCACCTGGTCGCTGCGGACCTTGATCCACACCAGGTCGCGTTCCTCGACCAGTTCGCCCGGATTGACCCGGCGGGCCAGCGCCGGCAGCGTCACCTGCTCGAAGGCGCGGCCGACCAGGGCGAACCGCTTGGACTCGGGATGGTTGGCGGGGGTGACCAGCACCGCGGCGAAGCGCATCGTGCGGCGGTCGATCGTGAACTGCTGCAGCCGCGCAAGGTCGCGCGCATCGACCGGCAGGTGGATTTCCGGCGTCCGCAGCTCGAAGTCGATCGCGTAGTCGCCGGCGAGCCCGTCGCGCGCCAGGGCGTCCTGCACCAGCCCCTCGATGGTCTGCCGGTCCAGCGTCTGGCTGGCGCGGCTGAGCGCGACCCGGTCCATGCGGCTGGCCGGCTGCCAGTTCACCCCATGGGCCCGCGCCACGCGCGCGAGCCAGGAATAGTCGAGCACCACCTGCTCGCCGGGATAGGGCGCGGTGGCGATGACCTTGTCGGCGTCGCGCTCGACGCCGAGGAAGATGTCGCCGAGCAGCACCGTCGGCCCTTCGACCGTGACCGAGGGCCGATAGGTTGCCGGCATGGCGGGGGCGGCCTTGGGGTCGGCGGCCTGCGCCTGGCCGGCCGGCACGTGGCCGGACAGCAGGATCGCGAAGGCTAGAGCGGAAAGGGTGCGCACCGTCTACCTCCTTACCGAAGCTGCGACAGGGACTGCAGCATCGAGTCCGACGTCTCGATCACCTTCGAGTTCATCTCGTAGGCGCGCTGGGCGGTGATCAGGTTGCTGATCTCCTTGACCACGTCGACATTCGACGTCTCGAGGAAGCCCTGCATGATGCTGCCGAAGCCGGTCGAGTTCGGAACGCCGGTATTCGGCGTGCCCGAGGCGGGCGTCTCCTGGAACAGGTTGTCGCCGATCGCGACCATGCCGTTCTCGTTCGGGAAGTTCGCCAGCTCGAGCTGGCCGACATTCTGCGGCGTCGTCGTGCCGTCGATCTTGGCGAGCACCTCGCCCGAGGCATTGATCGTCACGTCGATCGCGTTGGCCGGGATGGTGATGCCCGGCGACACGACGAAGCCGTCCGGGGTCACGATCTGCGCCGTCGGGCTGAGCTGCAGCGCGCCGGCGCGGGTGTAGGCGGTCTCGCCCGAGGGCAGCGTCACCTGGAAGTAGCCCTTGCCCTTGATCGCCAGGTCGAAGGTGTTGTCGGTCGGCAGGATGTTGCCGCGCTCGATCGTGCGGTAGGTGGCGGCGGTGCGCACGCCCAGGCCCACCTGCACGCCCGACGGCACGATGTCGCCATTGTCGGCCGAGGTCGAGCCGACGCGGCGCAGGTTCTGGTAGATCAGGTCGGCGAACTCGGCGCGGCGGCGGGTGAACGCCGTCGTGTTCATGTTGGCGATGTTGTTCGAGATCACCTCGACATTCGTCTGCTGCGCCAGCATACCGGTCGCGGCAATATGAATGGAGCGCATCGTCATGGTCTGTCTCCGGTTCTCGTTCTTGTCCGACGCCGATCTCGGGCGGCGCTAGACGGCGGTCGTCTTGGATAGCTGCGCCAGCGCGGTCTTGCGGCGCTCGTTCTCGCTGTCGATGGCCTTCTGGACGGACTGGTAGGTCCGCAGGATCTCCATCATGTCGGTCATTTCGCGGATGGCCTGGACGTTCGACTGCTCGATGGCGCCCTGGATCACGCGCGGCTTCTCCATGTCGTTCGGCGACTGGTCGGTCGTCATCAGGCCGTCGCTGGTGTTGCGCATCTTGCGCGGGTCGTCGAAGTTCACGACGCCCAGACGGTCGAGGCGGATATTGATCTTGGTGTCGCCGCTGCGGCGCACGGAGACCGTGCCGTCCTCGGCGATCATGAAGCCCACGGCGTCGCGCGGCAGGGTGATGGGCGCGCCGCCGCCGGACAGGACCGGATAGCCCTTCGGGGTCACCAGGCGGCGCTCGCGGTCGAGCGACAGCGAGCCGCCGCGGGTGTAGCGCGGCCCGTCGGGCGTCTCGACGGTCAGGTAGCCGTCGCCCGCGATGGCGACGTCGAACTCGCTGCCGGTCTGGATGATCGCGCCGTCGGTCAGGTCGCGATAGCTGGCGATGTCCTGGACGAAGGAGATGCCCTCCTTCTTTCCGTCCGGGCCGGTAGCGCCGGTTTCCTGGACGTACTCGCGGAACATCATCCGCTCGGCCTTGAAGCCGGGGGTGGACTGGTTGGCCATGTTGTTCGCCACGAGATCGAGATGGCGCCGGAGCGCCATCTGGCTCGATAGGGCGACGTAAACTGCATTATCCACGGCGGGACCACTTCCTTGCGGCACCTGCCCCCCACGGGCATGGCGCGACGCGGGCTATGGTGCATCGCCCGTGCCAGTGGAATTCTTCTGGTTTATCAATTTGCTATGAGGAGGCGCGGGGGCACCGGAATGCTCCGCCGGCATAATTTGCCGGGCAGGCCCTGCCGGCGGCCCGAGGCTGGCCGGGCCCTCGTCACGGGGCATCCCGCAGCAAAGCTTTGTTAACCATCTTGCCCCTAGATTTGCCGCGACAAGAGTTGCCGCCACGCCGTCGACGACGACATCGGGATTGGGTCTATGGCCGAAACCAAGGAAGCCGAAGCCGACGGCGCAGCCGCAGGCGATGCCGCGCCCAAGAAAGGCGGCAAGAAGCTCATCATCATCATCGCCGCTGCCCTGGTCGTGCTGCTGGCCGGCGGTGGCGCCGCCGCGTACTTCATGGGGATGTTCGGCGGCAAGGACGCGCAGAAGGAGGCGGAGAAACCGCCGGCTCCGGTGCAGGCGACCTATGTCCAGCTGCCGGACCTGCTGGTCAACCTCAGTTCCTCGGGCCGCCGCAGCAACTTCATCAAGCTGAAGATCACGCTGGAACTGGAAAAGGCGACCGACGAGCCGCGGGTCAAGACGATGCAGCCGCGCATCATCGACAATTTCCAGACCTATCTGCGCGACCTGCGCCTGGAAGACCTGCAGGGCGCCCAGGGCCTGTTCCGGCTGCGCGAGGAACTGCTGATCCGCATCAACGCGGCAGTTGCGCCGGCCAAGGTGACGGATATCCTGTTCCAGGAAATGCTGGTCCAGTAGGACCGGGGAAATCGAGCGATGGCCGACGAACCAGCCAATCCGACGGAGGCAGGCGGCGCGGAAGACGCCGACGCCATGGCCGCCGAATGGGAGAAGATGGCGGGCGGGGACGACGGGGCTCCCGCCGAGGGCGAAGCCGCGGCCGACGGCGAAGCCGGCCCGGGCGGCACGCGTGTCCTGAACCAGGACGAGATCGACAGCCTGCTGGGCTTCCAGGAGGAGGACGGTGGCGCCGGCGACCGGTCGGGCATCCGCGCCATACTCGACTCCTCGCTGGTCTCCTACGAGCGCCTGCCGATGCTCGAGGTGGTGTTCGACCGCCTCGTGCGCATGCTCTCGACCTCGATGCGCAACTTCACGTCCGACAACGTGGAGGTCTCGCTCGACAGCATCACCTCGGTACGCTTCGGCGACTACCTGAACTCGATCCCGCTGCCGGCGATGATGGCCGTCTACCAGGCCGAGGAGTGGGACAATTACGGCCTGCTGACGGTCGACAGCGCGCTGATCTACTCGATCGTCGACGTGCTGCTTGGCGGCCGCCGCGGCACCGCGGCGATGCGCATCGAGGGCCGGCCCTACACCACGATCGAACGCAACCTGGTGGAGCGCATGATCCACCTGGTGCTGGCCGACCTGTGCAGCGCCTTCGAGCCCCTGACCCCGGTCAACTTCAAGTTCGAGCGCTTGGAGACCAACCCGCGCTTCGCCACCATCGCCCGGCCCGGCAACGCCGCCATCCTTGCGCGGCTGCGCGTCGACATGGACGACCGCGGCGGCCGCGTCGAGATCCTGCTGCCCTACGCCACCATCGAGCCGGTGCGCGAAGTGCTGCTGCAGATGTTCATGGGCGAGAAGTTCGGTCGCGACTCGATCTGGGAGACCCATCTCGCCAACGAGCTCAAGTCCACCGATGTGCAGATCGAGGCGGTGCTGGACGAAGTGACCATGTCGTTGCGCGACGTCATGAACTGGAAGGTCGGGTCGCAGATCCTCCTGAACTCGGTGCCGACCTCGCCAATCGACCTGCGCTGCGGCAACGTCTCGCTGTTCAGCGGCAACATGGGCCGCAAGGGCCTGCAGGTGGCGATCCGCGTCGACGAGCGGATCATGAAGCAGCATGAGCCCGATTGACCTTGGCCTGGTGGCCGACGGGCTGCTGATCGCGCTGCTGGCCGCCGTGATCGGGTTCGCGATCCAGCTCAACCGCAAGCTCGCCGCCTGGCGGCAGGAATCGGGCGCCATGGAGCAGCAGGTGGCCACCTTAACCGCCGCGCTGGTCCGCGCCGAAGCCGCGATCGCCCAGATGAAGGGCATCGCCCGCGAGGACGTGGCCGCGCTGGACGCGGCGCAGAAGAAGGCGCAGTCGCTGCGCGACGACCTGGCGTACCTGAACGAACGCGGCGGCGCGCTGGCCGACCGGCTCGAGCAGGCGGTGCGCGGCGGCCTCGCCGCCACGCCGCAGGCGCCGGCCGCGCGCCCGGCCGAGAAGCCCGCGGCCGAACGGCCGGTGCCGCCCGCGGCCGAGAGGCCGAAGCCGTCGACGGCCGACAGGCCGATTTCCAACGCCGAGCGCGAGCTCTTGAAGGCGCTGGAAGCAATGCGCTGAGAGGAACCGTGGTCATGAACGCCACCCAGACCCCGCCCGCCGCCCAGCCCGCAGCCGCGCCGCGCAGGTTCAAGCTGCGCCTGCTGCCGGTCGCGATCTTCGGCGCCAGCCTGTTGCTGACGGTGAAGGTGGGCATGCTGCTGACGCCCGGCGCCAAGCCCGGCGACGCCATTTCGGTCACCCCGAGCCGCGCCCAGCAGGCCCAGCAGCCCAGCGCGCGGCCGACGCCGCTGGCGCCGGCCCCCGCGGCGCCCGCTGCGGCCCCGACCGGCGCAGCCCCGCCTGCCGCCCAGCCGGCTGCAAACACCACCCCGGCAAAGCCGGCCGAATCCGCCGCGGCCAAGGCCGAGGAAGCGCCGAGCGCCGTGCCCGGCCAGCGCGGCAGCCGCATCGACCCGGTGACGATGAGCCAGTCGGAGATCGACATCCTGCAGGCGCTGGGCGAGCGCCGGAAGCAGCTCGACGAGCGCGAGCGCGCGATCGAGCAGCGCGAGGCGCTGATGAAGGCGGCCGAGCAGCGCATCACCGAGAAAGTCAACGAGTTGAAGGCGGTGCAGGCAAAGCTCGAGGTCGTCGTCAAGAAGACCGAGACCGAGAAGGACGACCAGTACAAGCGCCTGGTGAAGGTCTACGAGAACATGAAGCCAAAGGAGGCGGCGCGGATCTTCGAACAGCTCGACGACAATGTGCTGATCGAGGTCGCCGAGCGGATGAAGGAAGCCAAGCTCGCCCCCGTGCTCGCCAGCATGGAGCCCAAGCGGGCCACCGTCGTGACCGTGGAACTGGCCAAGCGGCGCGAATCCGGCCGCGTGCCGGGGTCGCTGTCGAGCGGCGGCTGACCAGGCCCGGCAGGGCGCCCGGCGCCAGCCAAATTCTGTCGATATATCATATAGCTAACAGGCCATGCCCGAGGCTTGCACAGCCGGACCGTTGCCTGCCGCAACGCCGGTGCTAGAGTGCGGCCGTTCGCAGGCGCACAAGCGTCCCCACTGCCGGGCAACCACGACCTACATTCGACATTCTCTTTCCGCCGACCATCCCGCCCCGTCGCACTCCTGGTCCGGCGGCACGTTGTCCTACCGGATCTCCTCATGACCTCACCATCGGCGACGGCAAACGGACATCACGACGAGCACGGGAAGGCCATGCTGCCGCTAGTCATCGGCGCGATCGGCGTCGTGTTCGGCGATATCGGCACCAGCCCGCTCTACACGCTCCGCGAGTGCCTGCGCGGCGGCGGCCACGTCCTTCCGATCACGCCTGACAACATTTTGGGAATCCTGTCGCTTATCTTCTGGTCGGTGACCATCGTCGTCAGTTTCAAGTACGCGATCTTCATCATGCGCGCCGACAACCAGGGCCAGGGCGGCATCCTGGCGCTGATGGCGCTGGCCCTGAACAAGGTGCAGTCGCCGCGCGACCGTCGCATCCTGCTGATGCTCGGTATCGCCGGCGCGGCGCTGTTCTACGGCGACGGCATGATCACCCCGGCCATCTCGGTCTTGAGCGCGGTCGAGGGGTTGAAGATCGCGACGCCGCTATTCGAGCCCTATGTCGTGCCGATCACGATCGCGATCGTGATCTCGCTCTTCCTCGTGCAGAGCCACGGAACCGCGAAGGTTGGCGCGTTTTTCGGGCCGATCACGGTCCTGTGGTTCGCGGTGCTGGCGATCCTGGGCGTGTGGCACATCGTTCAGGTGCCGGAAGTCCTGCTCGGCCTGAATCCCTACTACGCGTTCAAGTTCATGCTGGTGAACAAGTTCCTGGCCTTCCTGGTGCTCGGCGCCGTGGTGCTGGCCTTCACCGGCGCCGAAGCCCTCTACACCGACATGGGGCATTTCGGCCGCCGGCCGATCCGCATCGGCTGGTTCATGCTCGTGTTCCCCGCCCTGATGCTCAACTATTTCGGCCAGGGCGCCCTGCTGCTGACCAATCCAGAGGCGATCGAGAATCCCTTCTACCTGATGGCGCCGTCCTGGGCGCTCTATCCGATGGTCGCCCTTGCCACCGTCGCCACGATCATCGCGTCGCAGGCCGTGATCTCCGGCGCGTTCTCGATCAGCCGCCAGGCGGTGCAGCTCGGCCTCTGCCCGCGACTGGAGATCCGCCATACCTCCGAAGCCGAGATCGGGCAGATCTACATCCCCCAGATCAACTGGGGGCTGATGGTCTGCATCGTCGCCCTGATCCTGACGTTCCAGTCGTCCAGCAACCTGGCCGCGGCCTACGGCATTGCCGTCACGGGAACCTTGATCATCGACACTGTCCAGGCGTTCGTCGTCGTCCAGGTGGTGTGGAACTGGTCGCTGCCGCGCGCGCTGATCCTGTGCGGCGTGCTGTTCGCGGTCGACCTCGTGTTCTTCTCCTCGAACCTGCTGAAGGTCGTCGACGGCGGCTGGTTCCCGCTGCTGATCGGCGCGATCATCTTCGTCCTGCTGACCACCTGGTACAAGGGCCGCCAGATCCTGCGCAGCCAGATGCGCGAGGACTCGATCCCGATCGAGAAGTTCGTCTCGCGCGTGACCGACAACAAGCCGCAGCGCGTGCCCGGCACGGCGGTGTTCCTGACCAGCGACCTGGTCAACGTGCCCTTCACCCTGCTGCACAACCTGAAGCACAACAAGGTGCTGCACGAACGCACCGTGTTCATGAGCATCGCGACCGAGGATCGGCCCTTCGTGCCGGACGAGGAGCGCCTGCACCTGGAGGAACTCGGCAAGGGGTTCTACCGCCTCTACGCACGCTACGGTTTCAAGGAGTCGCCGAACGTGCCGCGCGTGCTGTCGAGCTGCGTGCGCGAGGGCCTGTCCTTCGACCTGATGGACACCTCGTTCTTCCTCGGCCACGAAAAGCTGGTGCCCGGGCTGCACTCGAAGATGGCGCGCTGGCGCGACGTGCTGTTCATCTGGATGTCGCGCAATGCGCTGAGCGCCACCGAGTTCTTCCGCATTCCTTCGAACCGCGTGGTCGAAGTCGGCACCCAGGTCGAGCTGTAGCGCGGTTCCATGCCTTACGCCGTCACGCTGCGCCTGGACGATGACGCCGCGGCGACGGTCGAGGCGCTCTGGCGGCGCCTCGCAGATGCGGGCATCTCGGACTCGATGGTGGCGCTGGGCTACCGGCCGCACCTGACCTTGGCCATCGCCGCCGATGCCGATGCGTTGGCGGCAGTCCGCGCGCTGGAACGCTTCGTTGCCACGCAGGCAGCGCTCGCGGTGCCCTTCGTGGGCATCGGCGCCTTTCTGGCGCCGGCGCGGGTGCTGTGGGCCGCGCCGCGCGTCGATCGCACCTTGCTTGATCTGCAGGCGACCCTTCTGCAAACACTGGCATGGCCGGCGCATCCGCACTACGCGCCGGGCTCCTGGGTGCCGCATTGCACGCTGGCGGAGGACCTCACGGAGGATGCCTTCGCCCGCGCCGCGCGCCTGGTCGCCGCGCATTGGCAACCAACGACTGCGACGCTCGACCGCATCGACCTTGTACGATTCAGGCCGGTTGAAATCCTGTGGCAACAGCCCCTAAGGTCGCGGGTCGGCGCCTAGCCGGCGCCGTCAACCAGAAACCACGGGAAGATCGCCATGGCCTTCGTCAAGCCCGACCCAGCCAGCAAGCCGAAGCTCAAGGCGCCGCCGGGCAGCGTCGACACGCACATGCACATGTATGGCCCCGTGGACAAGTATCCGCTGGCGCCGACGCGCACCAACGATCCGCCCATGGCCATGGTGGCGGACTACCGCAAGGTGCTGGACTGGATCGGCGTGGACCGCGCCGTCGTCGTGCAGCCCTCGCATTACGGCAAGGACAACTCCTGCACCATGGACGCGGTGAAGGA
>JAEULC010000341.1 GCA_016792605.1 Rhodospirillales bacterium | reverse complement strand
CCCCAGGACGGCAGCGCGGAACCGGTCCTGCCCCGCGCCCCGGAGATCCTGCACGCGCTCGGCAACCTGATCGAGAACGCGCGCCAGTTCGCCCGCCACGAGGTGCAGGTGACGACGAGCTGGAGCGCGGGCGAGCTGTCGGTCACCGTGCGCGACGACGGGCCGGGCTTCGCGCTCGACATCCTGGGCGAGCTGGGAGAGCCCTATCTCACCAGCCGGCGGGTCGGCGGCCACATGGGCCTGGGCGTGTTCATCGCCAAGTCGTTGCTGGAGCGCACCGGCGCGCGCCTGGCCTTCGCCAACCCGCCGGGCGGGGGCGCCGAGGTTGCCATTCGCTGGCGCCGGGCCGATATTGAAGCTGAAGTATCATGACGACCGTCCCGACATGCGCGCCGCCCGGCGCCGGCGAGGCACGACCCACGCTGCTGCTGGTCGACGACGACGCGCCCTTGCGCGAGCGGCTGGCGCGGGCGCTCGACCAGCGTGGCTTCGCCGTCACCACGGCCGACAGCGTCGGCGCCGGCGTGAAGCTGGCCAGCAGCGCCCCGCCCGACTTTGCCGTGGTCGACCTGCGCCTGGGCGACGGCAGCGGCCTCGACGTCGTGGCCGCCCTGCGCGCGGCGCGCGCCGACGTGCGCGTGGTGATGCTGACCGGCTACGGCAACATCGCCACCGCCGTCGCGGCGGTGAAGGCGGGCGCCGTCGACTACCTCTCCAAGCCGGCCGATGCCGATACGATCGCGGCGGCGCTGCTGGCGACGGGCACGGCCCTGCCGCCGCCGCCCGAGGAGCCCATGTCGGCCGACCGCGTGCGCTGGGAGCACATCCAGCGCGTCTACGAGCAGTGCGACCGCAACGTGTCGGAGACGGCGCGCCGCCTGCGCATGCATCGGCGCACGCTGCAGCGCATCCTGGGCAAGCACGCGCCCAGGGCCTGACCAGCCGAGACTTTAGGAAGCGCGGGCGCGAACCGTCGCGGGCGAAATGACGCCGGCGCCCTTGCGCTGGGACTCGGTCCACAGCGTATCGATGTGCCGGCCCTGGAACAGCGAGATGCCGAGCGAATGCCCGAACGGCACCGCCGCCGCCTCGCTGCAGCGCGCCAGGATCACGCGCGCAGTGCCGGCACGCTGGACGTTCTGGCGCAGGTCCAGGAACTGCGGCGAGTTGCCGAACTCGGCGAACTCGGACTTCCAGTTGAGCTTGATGAAGTCGGCGCCCAGGCGCTCGCGGTCGACCATCGGAAAGTTCAGGTTGTCGACGCCGTCGATGCAGATGCGGTAGCCGCGGTCGCGCACCACTTCGCGCGCGAACAGATAGCTCGCCATGTCACCGATCGCGTCGATCAGGTCGAACTCGATCACGATCGTGCCGCGCGCCTGGCTGCCGATGGTCTTGTCGAAGGCCAGGAACTGCGGCGTCGAGATCGTCTCGACGTTGAGGTTGATGGTGAAGGCCGCCGCCAGCTCCTTGTCGTCGTTGCGCGCGAGCAGCGACAGCATGCGCTGGTCCAGCACCCGCGTCAGGTGGCGGAACAGCCAGCGGTTGCCGGAGAGGTCGACGTCCGGCATGACCGCCGCGGCGAGGTCGGCGACGGAGATGTAGAGTTCGCGCAGCACCGGCTTCGGCGGCTGGTCGGCGGCGCAGATGCACACCGGCTGGCGCCGGATCAGGCCGGAAAGGTCGGCCTGCGACAGGTAGGCTTCCATGCGGCCGAGCTGCACCGGGTCCATCGGCCGGCGCGTCGGGCCCGCGGCGCTGGCGCGCGCGTTGGCGACGCGGCGCTGGCGCACGCGCTCGGCTTCGGCCACCTGCCGCGCCCAGGCGAGGAACTCGTCGTATTTCTGGCTGAGGCCGATCCAGGAGCAGAACGAGTCCTGGTCCTCGAGCTCCGGCGTCCAGCCGCTGCCCTGGTCGTCCTGGAACATGCCGCGCAGCCGGTCGACGAGATCGTTGAGCGGGTCGATGTCGCGCGCATAGCCCACGAAGACGATGTCAGCGTTGCGCAGCACGAAGCCCTGGCCGTCCAGGCTGCGCACCATGTCGGCGAACGAGCTGGTCGCCACGCGCAGGTGCTGGTCGCGCCGGTTCCACGCGCGCAGGCGCGACAAGTGGATGTGCAGGGCCACCCGGCCGTCGCGGTTCCGCGCAAGCCGCTCGACATACTCGAGCAACTGGAATTCCTGGCTGGCTTGCGGTTCCTCGGGCTTGGCCGGCTCTCCCACCCGAATACTCCATCTGCGGCGGCGGTTTGGCCGCCCTGGGGGTTGGCAATGACTGTGGCTACCGCAAAGACTTAGCGGTCTCTGGCTAATAAATGGTAAGGACCATCGCGGGATTGCAACGCTTGGGTTCGCGCTATGTTCCAAACAGGCGATTCCAGCCCGCTCGGGCCGGGCGACCTGGTCTATGCGATCGGCGACATCCACGGCCGGGCGGACCTGCTGGACCGGCTCTACCGGCGGATCCGCGCCCATGCCGAAGATGCGGCGCCTGGCCGCCGGGTGGTCGTGCACCTGGGCGACTATGTCGACCGCGGGCCCGACAGCCGGGGGGTGATCGACCGGGTCATGGCCCCCCCGTTGCCCGGGTTCGCGCCGCCGGTGGCCCTGCTCGGCAACCACGAGTTCCTGATGCTGGAATTTCTCAAGGACCCGGTTGAGTACGGTCCGGGCTGGATGGCGAACGGCGCCGCCCAGACCTTCGCCAGCTATGGCGTCGCGCCGCCGAAGCGGGCCGACGACCCGGCCGAGCTCACGCGGGCCCGGGACGCGCTCGCCCGCGCCCTGCCCCCCGCCCACCGAGGGTTCCTGGAAACCCTGCCGACGATGCATCGGGCGTGGATCTTCGTCTTCGTCCACGCCGGAGTGCGCCCGGGGATTGCGCTCGACCGCCAGTCGGTCGACGACCTGATCTGGATCCGCGACGAGTTCCTGCGTTCGCCCGCCAATCATGGCGGCGTCATCGTCCACGGCCACTCGATCACGCCGGAGCCGGACTTCCAACCCAATCGCATCGGCATCGATACCGGCGCCTATCGCAGCGGCAGGCTGACCGCGCTCTGCCTGCGCGACGGCCCTCCCTACATTCTCCAGACGTGAGACTTCCGGCGGCCAGGACGCCCCGATCGACGGAGTCCGGCATCCAATGCGATAAGGCTGCCGACCATGACTGCGACATCATGACCTCCCGCAGGCCGTTCGGCCTAACCTTTGATTAATTCTTGATCCGCAATATCCCGCATTAGACGCGACCAACCATGTTGCCCGCGTCGATAGCTTGAACAATTGACTGCGGTACGCCCGTGGGAGCGAAACCCCGGGCACGCTGCTTCGGGAATGGAAGGGTTCGCTAGATATGGCTCGCATCGCTGCGGCGTTGAAGATTTCCGGATTCAAGATCGCCCACCGCATTATTGTCCTGGTCGTAGCCTGCGTGCTGGGCATGGTCGCGCTGGTCGGCGTCGGTGCCTTCGGCACCCGCACCACCCTGACCGAGGATCGCAAGGAGAAGCTGCGCGACCTGGTCTACGCGACCCATAGTCTCGTCGGGCAGTACCAGAATCTTGCCAAGTCCGGCGCCATGTCGGAGGCCGACGCGCAGAAGGCGGCGCTCGCCGCGGTCGACGCGATGCGCTACGCCGGCCAGGAGTACTTCTGGATCCACAACAACGACCAGCGCATGGTGATGCATCCCTTTGCCAAGCAGCTCATGGGCAAGGATCTCACCGACTTCGCGGATCCGACGGGCTTCAAGCTGTTCGTCGCGATGACCCGCGTCGTGAAGGAAAGCGGCGAAGGCTTCGTCAACTACATGTGGCCACGCCCCGGCGCGCAGGCTCCGATCGCCAAGACCTCGTTCGTCAAGGGCTTCGAGCCCTGGGGCTGGGTGATCGGTACCGGCGTTTACATCGACGATCTCGATACAGCCTTCCGCCAGTCGCTGATCAAGCAGGGCGGCGTTTCGCTGGCGGTAATGCTCGGCGTGATCGTGATCGCTTGGCTGACCGCGCGGTCGGTCGTGGGCCCGATCAAGGCCATGACCGCCGCGATGGGGCGAATCGCCGCGAAGGACTGGACCACCGTGATCCCCGCGCTCGGGCGCGGCGACGAGATCGGCCAGATGGCCACGGCCGTGCAGGTGTTCAAGGAGGCCGGCGTCGAGAACGAGCGCCTTCAGGTGGAAGCCGAGGCGGCACGCGCCGAACAGGCGCGCCACGAGGACGAGCAGCGCCGCCTGCGCGACGAAGCGCACCAGGCCGAGGAGCGCCGGCAGCGCGAGGCCGAGGACGCCAAGCGCGCGGCCGAGGAAGAGCGCCGGGCGGAGCAGGAGCGCGCCAAGGCGGCGGCCGAGAAGCAGCGCGCCGCCGAAATGGCCGCGCTCGCCGACAGCTTCGAGGCCACGATCAAGAAGGTCGTCGAGAGCGTCTCGTCCTCCGCGACCGAGATGCAGTCCTCGTCGGCCGCCATGTCCGGCACGGCCGAGGAGACCAGCCGCCAGGCCTCGCTGGTCGCGGCGGCCTCGGAGGAGGCCTCGTCCAATGTCCAGACCGTCGCCTCGGCGGCGGAAGAGCTCTCGGCCTCGATCCAGGAGATCACGCGCCAGGTCGCCGACTCCTCGCGCATGGCGCGCACCGCCGTGGAGCAGGCGCGCTCGACCGGCCAGACGGTCGACGGGCTGGCGCAGGCGGCGGCCAAGATCGGCGACGTGGTCAACCTGATCACCGACATCGCGTCGCAGACCAACCTCCTGGCGCTGAACGCGACCATCGAGGCGGCGCGGGCCGGCGAGGCGGGCAAGGGCTTCGCCGTCGTCGCCTCTGAGGTCAAGACGCTGGCCAACCAGACCGCCAAGGCGACCGACGAGATCGCCCGGCAGATCCAGTCGGTCCAGGGCGCGACCCAGGAGGCGGTGCAGGCGATCCAGACCATCGCCAAGACGATCGAACAGGTGAACGAGGTCTCGAGCAGCATCGCCGCGGCGATGGAGGAGCAGGGCTCGGCCACCCAGGAGATCAGCCGCAATGTCCAGCAGGCGGCCCACGGCACCCAGGAAGTGTCCAAGAACATCGGCTCGGTCACCCAGGCCTCGGGCGAGGTCGGCTCGGCCGCCACGCAGATGAGCGGCGCGTCGAGCGACCTGGCGAAACAGGCCGAGACCCTGTCGGCCGAGGTCGATCGCTTCGTGCAGAAGATCCGGGCGGCCTGACACCTACCCGCCTGTTTTGCCGGGACTCTTTATTCCCAACCGGCCCGGTGCTAGGAGTGTGCGCGGTCCGGCGGCGGAGATGACTCCGCGCCGGCCGCGGCATTCAGAACGGGTCGGTGCATGAAAACGCGCAAGCGGGTGTTGGTGACGGGCGGGGCCGGGTTTCTGGGCTCGCATCTCTGCGAACGGCTGATCGCCGAAGGACACGACGTCCTGTGCGTCGACAACTATTTCACCGGCACGCGCGACAATATCCTGCCGCTGCTGGCGAACCCGCATTTCGAGATGATCCGGCACGACGTGACCTTCCCGTTCTATGTCGAGGTCGACGAGATCTACAACCTCGCCTGCCCGGCCTCGCCGGTGCACTACCAGTTCGACCCCGTGCAGACCACCAAGACCTCGGTCCACGGCGCGATCAACATGCTGGGCCTCGCCAAGCGGGTGAAGGCGAAGATCTTCCAGGCCTCGACCAGCGAGGTCTATGGCGACCCGACCGAGCATCCGCAGCGCGAAGAATATTGGGGCCACGTCAACCCGATCGGCCCGCGCGCCTGCTACGACGAAGGGAAGCGCTGCGCCGAGACGCTGTTCTTCGACTACCACCGCCAGCACAACCTGCGCATCCGCGTAGCGCGGATCTTCAACACCTACGGCCCGCGCATGCACCCGAACGACGGTCGCGTCGTATCGAACTTCATCATGCAGGCGCTGCAGAACAAGCCGATCTCGATCTTCGGCGAGGGCAACCAGACCCGCGCCTTCTGCTATGTCGACGACCTGATCGAGGGCTTCGTGCGGCTGATGGCTACGCCCGACACGGTGACGGGCCCGATCAACCTGGGCAATCCGGCCGAGATGACCGTCCGCGAGTTGGCTGACCGGATCATCCGTCTGACCAACTCGTCCTCGAAGCTCGAGTTCAAGCCGCTCCCGGTGAACGACCCGACCCAGCGTTGCCCGGATATTTCCAAGGCCAAGAAGTTCCTGGACTGGGAGCCCAAGGTGGATCTCGAGACCGGGCTGAAGCGCACCATCGACTACTTCCGCCGCTTCGTCTGACGGACGCCGGACGCATGGACCTGGACGCCTTCTACGCCGAGGAGTTCGACCAACACGCGGCGGTGCTGGCGGCCACGCGCGGGGCCTGCGGCCGGGACTTCGCGACGCTGGTGAAGGCTTCGGTCGCGTCGATCAGGGCCGGCGGCAAGCTGATGTTCTTCGGCAATGGCGGCAGCGCCGCCGACGCGCAACACTTGGCGACCGAGCTGGCCGTGCGCTACGTCAAGGACCGCGCGCCGATCGCCGCCATCGCGCTGACCACCGACTCGTCGGCCTTGACTGCGATCGGCAACGACATGGGTTTCCCCCAGCTCTTCGCGCGCCAGGTCCGCGCGATCGGCCGCAAGGGCGACGTGGCGATCGGCATCTCGACCTCCGGCACCAGCGCCAACGTGATCGAGGGGCTGAAGGCGGCGAAGGCGATGGGCATCGTCGCCACCGGCTGGACCGGCCAGTCGGGTGGCGCGATGAACGAGGTCTGCGATCCCCTGATCCGCGTGCCGTCGACCGTGACCGCGCGCATCCAGGAGATGCACATCCTGCTCGGCCAGATGCTGTGCGGCGCGCTCGAGCGCGAGCTGGGGCTGGTATGAGCGCCAACGCCGACCTCGCCGCCGTCGTCGCGCGGCTCGCCGGGACCAAGGTTGCCGTCATCGGCGATGTGATGCTGGACCGCTATGTCTACGGCGGCGTCGACCGCGTGTCGCCCGAGGCGCCGATTCCGGTCATGCGCGTCGAGCGCGAGCAGGCGATGCTGGGCGGCGCCGGCAACGTGGCGCGCAACCTGTCGGCACTGGGCGCCACCACCACGCTCGTCGGCGTGATCGGCGACGACATCGACGGCGCGGCGATCGTCGCCGCCGTCGAGGCGCTGCCGCGCGTTTCCTCGGGCCTGGTGGTCGAGCCCGGCCGGGTGACGACGCTGAAGACCCGCTTCGTCGCCGGCGGCCAGCAGCTCCTGCGCACGGACCGCGAAACCGGGCGCGCACCGTCGGCAGAGGCCGCCACGGACCTGATGCAGGCGATCGAGCGCGCGATCGAGGGCGCGTCGGTGGTCGTGCTGTCGGACTACGCCAAGGGCGTGCTTGGCGAGACGGCCCTGCGTCGCGCGATGGAGCTGGCGCGACGCCAGCGCAAGAAGGTGGTCGTCGATCCGCGCGGCAGCGACTACGCCGTCTATCGCGGCGCCAGCGTGGTGACGCCGAACCGCCGCGAGCTGGAGCAGGCCTCGGGCGCCACGCTGCCGAAGGGCGCCGGCCCTAATGGCGTCGAAGGCGAGAACGAGCGCGCGGTCGAGCAGGCCGCCCGCCGCGTGCTGCTGGAAGCCGGCATCGAGGCGATGCTGGTGACGCTCAGCGAGCAGGGCATGACCCTGGTGCAGCAGCAGGCCCGTCCCCTTCACCTCGCCGCCCAGGCGCGCGAGGTGTTCGACGTGTCGGGCGCCGGCGACACGGTGGTGGCCGTGCTGGCCGCGTCGCTGGGCGCCGGCGCGGGACTGGCCGAGGCCGCCGAGCTTGCCAACGCGGTCGCCGGAATCGTCGTCGGCAAGGTCGGCACCGCCGTCGCCTACCCCGACGAGATCCTGCACCAGCTCCACGCCCAGGACGTGATGGGCGGCGAGGCCAAGGTGCTGAGCCTCGAGGCGGCGCTCGACCGCATTGCCGGCTGGCGGCGCAAGGGCCAGCGCATCGGCTTCACCAATGGCTGCTTCGACCTGCTGCACCCGGGCCATGTCTCGCTGCTGGGCCAGGCGCGCGCGGCCTGCGACCGGCTGGTCGTGGGCTTGAACAGCGACGCCTCGGTGAAGCGCCTGAAGGGGCCCGAGCGTCCGGTGCAGGGCGAGGCGGCGCGCGCCCTGGTGCTCGGCTCGCTGCAGAGCGTCGACCTAGTGGTCATCTTCGGCGAGGACACGCCGCTCACGCTGATCGAGGCGATCCGCCCCGATATCCTGGTAAAAGGCGCGGATTACACCGTCGAGACGGTTGTCGGCGCCGATATTGTCCAGTCCTATGGCGGGAAAGTGGTGCTGGCCGACCTCGTGCCCGGTCAGAGCACCAGCGCCACGATCAAGCGCCTGGCGCGCTGAAGGCGCGCCCTGGTCAAGCGCCTGGCGCGTTAGTCCCGCCGCCTGGATTGCCGCCGCCCAGCGCCCCGATGCCCGGTAGCACCGTGGGCGTCGGGGGGTCGAGGGTGAGCCGCAGCCGTTCGGCCGCGACGGTGGCGAAGCGCAGCAGCAGCGCCCGGCGCCGGGCCGCGGCCACCGGGGTATGTACGACATCGCGCAGCATCGCCGCGCCGTATGCGTCGGCTACGTACAATCCACAGGTCTCGGGGATCAGCACGGTCGGGAAGCTCTCGGCGACGGCAAAATAGAACTGGTCGCAGTACGGCAGATAGTCCTGCCACTTCTGATCGCTGCGGAAGTCCTCGACCGACGACTTGATCTCAACTACGACGATCGTACCGGCCCGGTCGATCGCGATCACATCTACGCGACGGCCGTTTGGCAGGATCAGCTCGGTCAGCGGACTGTACCCGGCCTGTATCAGATAGCGACACAGGCCGCGCGCAATGTACTGGGCCGTGGGGGAAAGCGGGCGCTCGTCGGGCATTGTGGGGATAGCCTAGCACAGTCCTGGGGCGTTCTGGAACGAAACGGGTCCGAATCGCTTGGGGAGAAATTAGCTGTTAATTAACACCGTAATACGATATGCTGGTTTCTGGTCTGTGGGCAGGCGATGCCGACGTATCGCTCTTCACCCAGCAGGAAGAGCTAGAGTTTGACCCTCTCGATCGCCAATTCTCCGACTGAAAAACTGGGCTGCTCCGCCGCACGCGCGCTATTGGGCGCGGGTGGGGTTCGTCCGCGTGTCGAGCCGGTTTTGGGAAACACTGCACCGGCTTCCCTGGTTTCATGGACCATCTCAGGACTTTAGCGAGTAAGGACCGTTTTTGATGTCTAACAGCAAGCTTTTCGTCGGCAATCTGCCACACGCCCACACCTCCAACGACCTTGAAACGATGTTCGCCGCCTTCGGGACGGTGAAGTCGGCCCAGGTGATCCAGGACCGCATGACCGGCCAGTCGCGCGGCTTCGGGTTCGTGGAAATGGAAACCCAGGAACAGGCAGAGGCGGCGAAAGCGGCCCTGAACGGTTCGGTGGTCGGCGGTCGTACGCTGACCGTGAACGAAGCCCGTGAGCGCACCCCGGGCGGCTTCGGCGATCGTCCGCGCGGCCCGCGCGGCGGTGGCGGCGGCTACGGCGGTGGCGGTGGCGGCTACGGTGGCGGCGGCGGTGGCTACGGCGACCGGGGCGGCGGCGGTGGCGGCTATGGCGACCGTGGCGGCGGCGGCGGTGGCTACGGCGATCGCCCGCGCGGCGGTGGCGGCGGCTACGGCGGTGGCCGCGGCGGCCGTGGTGGCGGCGGTGGCGGCTACGGCGGCGGCGGCGGTGGCTACGGTGGTGGCGGCGGCGGCTACGGCGGCCGCTAAACCCCTTCCATCAACGAGTTGACGCGCAACGGCCGGGAGCGATCCCGGCCGTTGTCGTTTCAGGAACCCGCCTGCGGCAGGGCCGTGAACACCAGGTTCGCGTAGGCCTGGGGGTGCGACAGGTCGATGCGCTGCAGCGCGGCCAAGTCCGGCAGCGCGCGGAGATGCCCCGGCGCATCGCGCTCGATCACCTGCAGCGCGTAGCCCATGGCCAGCAAGTCAACGACCAGCGCCATCGGATCGCCACCCATGCCGCGGATTCCGTGCGGCCAGAACTCCATCAGGATCGTCGGCCTGTCGCGCGCCAGCACGCCGGCCGCACCCGCGATCACCTGCGCCTCGGCGCCCTGCACGTCGATCTTGATGAAGCCGACGCGCCGGCCCGCCAGCTTCTCCGCCGCATAGGCATCGAGCGTCGTCACCCGCACCCGCGTGCCCTCGCCCGCGCGCTGCACGTTCGCCCGGGCCAGCGAATGCCCGCCGCGATTGGCGTCGTCGCGATAGAGCGTCAGCTCGCCCGGCGCGGCGCCCAGCGCCAGGTTCTCCGCCGTCGCCCGCACCAGGTCGTTGAGCTGCAGGTTGGCCGCGAGCGCCGCGAAGTTCTCGGGCTCGGGCTCGAACGCCACCACCTTGCCGGCCGCGCCGATGACCCGCGCCGCCACCATCGCGTAATGGCCGATATTGGCGCCGATATCGATCATCGTCATGCCGGGGTTCAGGAAGCGCCGCATGATCTCGGTCTCGATCGGCTCGTACTGGCCGCGATGCAGGATGGTGCGCGCGATGTCCTTGCGCTTCTTCGGGTCGACCCAGAGGCGGTAGTCCGATGTGCGCATCGCGAAGGGCGCCTGCGGGCCGACCAGGTAGAACAGCGTCTTCCACAACGCCCTGGGCGCGCCGCCGCGCGCGATCGCTGGCGTCGGATAGCGGTCGGCGATCCACTGGAACAGGGCGGTGCGCGCGTCGCTCATCGCGCCGGCGGCAGGAGAGTCCTCATAGCGGCGTACCATAGACGGTCGGATCGAAGCGCTCCATCGACCATTCCGGCCGTGCCAGCGGCCCGAAGCCGAACTGGGCGTAGAGCGCATGCGCGTCGCGCGTGGCGAGCAGCCAGCGTCGGAAACCCTGCAAATCAGGATGCGCCTGGATCGCCGCCATGAGCTCTTTCGAGAGGCTTTGGCCGCGCCACGGCGACAGCACGAACACGTCGGCGATATAGGCGAAGCTGCCGAAGTCGGTCACCACGCGCGCAAACCCCGCCTGACGTCCAGCCGCATCGTAGGCGCCGAAGCACAGCGAGTGGTCGAGCATGCGCTCGACGACCGGGCGCGGGATGCCGCGGCACCAATAGGCCTCGGTGGCGAGGAAGGCATAGATCGCGTCGCGGTCGAGCTTCGCCCGGTCGGTAGAGATCAGGAAGCGACCCGCTTGGCGTTCGAAGGGCTTCACGCCCGCCCCCCGCCGGCGAGCCCGGGCAGGCTAGGCGGCGCGGATTTCGGGCTTGCCGAGGCGCCGGGAAGCGCCGCGAACCGACCTCCAGGGCTGGACTTCCCCGCCGACGCCGTCCAGCGCGCCGGGCGTCAGCGCGCGCACCAGCAGCCGCTCCTGCCGCTCAGCCGGCATGAAGATGCCGTGCGGCAGCGCCGGCGCGAAGCCGAAGCGGTGGTAGTAGCCGAGGTCGCCGACCAGCAGCACGATCCGGTGCCGGGCCCAGGCGGCCATGTCGAGGCCCTCGCGCATAAGCGCGCCGCCGATCCCGTGCTTCTGCTGGTCGGGCGCCACCGCCAGCGGCCCCAGGAGCAGTGCATCCTTGGTGCCGAGGCCCAGCGTCCGCCCATCGATCTCGATCGGCCAGAAGCGCAGCGTGCCGAGCAGCCGCGATCCGGGCGCGGTCGAGCGCGCGACCAGCTTCAGGTCGTCGACCGGCGCCACGCTGTCGCGATAGCGGTACGAGGTCTTCGACTCGCGGTTGGCGCCGAACGCCTGGTCGAGAAGAAGCTCGATCGCGGCGCCATCCTCGGGCCGCTCGGTGGTGATCTGGAACATGGTCGGAGTCCTCGGGGGGAAGCGTCAGGATCGAAGAGACGAAGGCAAGCGGGCGCACACGGCACCAGCCAACGTCGAACCCTGCTTTGCTTGGAAAATCTGGCTACGGAGAACGCAAAGGCGCGACGAACGGCTTAGGGCTGGGCGCCCAAACCCGTACGTCGTCGTCGTTCAATCCTGAGGACCGAGATAGCCATGCCCGAAGAGATAGGGGCGATGGCCTGGGATGTCAATGACTTATTGCGGAGTTTGGAAAACGGCCCCGCCTTTCCGCCGCTCAACACCGTCATGGCCGGGCTTGTTTCGGCCATCCACGTCGGCAGGAGCCGACAGGGGTGCGGGGCAGAATGGGCTGCTATTGGCTCATTTCTCGGATGCGGCGGTATCGCCGCTGCCCCGACGCGGATGCCCGGGACAAGCCCGGGCATGACGTCAGAAAAAAATTTCGCGAACGGTAGCCGCGGCGCGCGATCACACCTGCCGGAACGGGGCCCTGGCGAGGACGCGGCGGAGCATCGGCTCGAAGGCCTCCATCGGCATGGTGTCGTAGTCCGGGTCGAACGCCGTCTGGTCCCAGCGCTCGCAGAAGCGCACGCAGTCCTCGAAATACGGGTGGCCGCGGAAGCGATCGCGCTGGTTCGGGTCCTGGCCGATATGGTGGAAGTAGTAGTAGCCCTGAAAGATGCCGTGGTGCTGCACCACCCAGTAGGTCTTGTCCGACACATAGGGCCGGAGCAGCGAGGCGGCAAGCTGGGAGTGGTTCTCGGGTGCCAGGGTGTCGCCGATGTCGTGCAGCAGGGCGGCGATCACCGTCTCTTCGTCCGCCTCGTCGCGGAAGGCGCGGGTCGCGGTCTGCAGCGAGTGCTGGTAGCGGTCGATCTTGTAGCCCGAGCCTGGCATCGCCAGCGTCTTCATCTGCGCCAGGATGAACTCTGGCAGCTTCTTGATGAGATCGTGCTCGCGCTCGCCGAGGAGCTTGTAGTCCTCCTTGGTGCCGTCCTCCATGCGGATGAAGGAGACGGTCTGGTCGTCGGGCAGAACCTGATCGGGCATGGAGTCCTCCGGCTGGATCGCCTGCATCCTAGGGCGCAGGGGCGCCGTCCGTCGAGATGGTCGCTGCCCGATCGGGTGGCACTA
>JAEULC010000310.1 GCA_016792605.1 Rhodospirillales bacterium | reverse complement strand
GCGCGACAGCGATCCGGTCTTGATCTGGCCGCAGTTCGTGGCGACCGCCAAGTCGGCGATGGTCGAGTCCTCGGTCTCGCCCGAGCGGTGCGACATGACCGCCCGGTAGCCGGCGCGGTGCGCGGTCTCGACCGCCTCCAGCGTCTCGCTGAGCGTGCCGATCTGGTTGACCTTGACCAGGATGGCGTTGGCGACGCCCTTCTCGATGCCCTGGCGCAGCCGCGCCGGGTTGGTGACGAACAGGTCGTCGCCGACGAGCTGCACCTTCTTGCCGATAGCCAGCGTCAGCGCCTTCCAGCCCTGCCAGTCGTCCTCGGCCATGCCGTCCTCGATCGACACGATCGGGAACTTGGCGACCAGGTTCTCGTAGAACTTCACCATGCCCGAGGCGTCGAGCACCTTGCCCTCGCCTTCCATGTGGTACTGGCCGTCCTTGAAGAACTCGGTCGACGCCGTATCGAGCGCCAGCACGACGTCCTGGCCGGGCTTGTAGCCCGCCCCCTCGATCGCCTTCATGATGAAGTCGAGCGCGTCGACGGCGCTGGACAGGTTCGGCGCGAAGCCGCCCTCGTCGCCCACGTTGGTGTTGTGGCCGGCATCCTTGAGCTTCTTCTTCAAGGCCTGGAAGATCTCGGCGCCGATGCGGATCGCGTCGCCGACCGTGGCGGCGCCGACCGGCATGATCATGAACTCCTGGATGTCGATCGGGTTGTCGGCGTGCGCGCCGCCATTGACGATGTTCATCATCGGCACGGGCAGCGCGCGCGCATAGGCGCCGCCGACATAGCGGTAGAGCGGCAGGCCTGCCGCCGCCGCCGCGGCCTTCGCGCTCGCCAGGCTGACGCCCAGGATCGCGTTGCCGCCGAGTCGCGCCTTGTTGGGCGTGCCGTCCAGCTCGATCATGGTCTTGTCGATCTTCACCTGGTCGCGGGCGTCGAGGCCCGAGACCGCGTCGAAGATCTCACCCACCGCCGCCTTGCAGGCGTTCTGCACGCCCTTGCCGCCGTAGCGCTTCTTGTCGCCGTCGCGCAGCTCGATGGTCTCGTGCGCGCCGGTGGACGCGCCCGAGGGCACCGCCGCCCGGCCCATCGCGCCCCCGGCCAGCCGCACGTCGACCTCCACGGTCGGGTTGCCGCGGCTGTCCAGGATCTCGCGCGCGCGGATGTCGGTGATGGCGGTGTCGGTCATGAAACTGGCCTCATTGCGGAACAATTCGAGGCCGCAGGCATAGCGAAGCCGGGCTGAGGGCGCAAGGCGGCCCTTAGCCGCCGCCCCGCAGCGCCTCCAGGTTCAGCGGCAGCAGCTCGCCCATCCACACCGCGCGGTCGGCGTGGTCGGTGTAGGCGTCGCCGGTGTTCGGGTGCAGGAACACGGTCAGGCCCTCGCGATGGAGCATCAGCCAGGGCACGACCCGGTCGAACAGATCGGGGGCGAAGGCGATCTGGAAGCTCCAGCGCGGGTGCGGGCCGACCGGGCGCTCGTGGAAGCGGCCGATCTCGGCCCCGGGGAACACCGAGGGCAGGCGCTCGCGCAGCGCCCAGGCGGCGTCGCGCGTCGCGGCGTCGAAATAGACATGGGCGTGGTAGCTGTCGATCGCGGCGGTCACTACGGCGGTCATGGCGCCGAGCTTAGGCCGTACACAACACCTGCGCCACCGTGCGCCGGCGCAGGAGCATGTCGCGCACAAGCTCCATCGACTGGGGCGCGGCGGCGGCCAGGTCGGCGCCGGCCGGCACGAAGCCGATCCTGTTTTCGCGCATGACTTCCGACACCACCTCGGGCGCCACCATGAACACCCGGCCGCGGCGCTGCGAGGCGACCGAGAGCAGGCCCGTCACCGCGCCCTCCGTGGTCAGCATCGGCCCGCCGCTCATGCCGCCGATCCAGCGCTCGCCGGGCGGGACGATGGCGCGCTCGGCCCAGACCGTGACGTCGGTGGTGCCGGAGAGCCGGCCGCTCTGCAGCACGCGAGCGCGGCCGATCAGCGCGCCATGGACCGCCGAGGGCCCGCCCAGGCCGGCGATGCCGATGGCGAACCCGTCCTCGCCGAGCGCCAGCGGTCCTACCGTCACCGGCAGCGGGGGGCCGCTGCCGGGCGCGCGCAGGACGGCGATGTCGGCCGAGCGGTGGACATAGGCGACGGCGACCGGGTCGGCCGTGTCGCCGCGCCGGAGCTGGAGCCGCTCGCAGCTGTCGATCACGTGGCGCGCGGTGAGCCAGGTGCCGGCGGCGCCGACGGCGAAGGCCGTGCCGACCGAGCGCTGGCCGCGCTGGCGGGCCTTGGTCGGCCCGACCGTCAGCAACGGGTCCGCGCCGCTGATCGGCGCCAGCGCCTCGGCCCCGGCCGGCAGGCGGCGGGCGAACGGGATCGTGGAGCGGTCGACGCCGGGCGGGGCTGCGGTTTCCCGCGGCGGCGGCGGCCGCAGGAACTGGACCCGCACGGCGTCGACCAGCGCATGGCCGAACAGGATCATCGCCGCCAGGATCAGAACGCGGTCGATGAAACGCACAGCGCAGGCCCGGGCCTAGCCGCGCACGGCCGCGGCGTTGATCAGGCCGACGGAGACCTGCACCCCGGCCAGGAGCAGGGCCGAGGCCATCTCGCCCTTGTTGATCTGCTCGACGAGCTGGCGGATCACGACCGACACGATGACGAAGGTCAGGAGCTGCACCACCAGCGCCGCCAGCCCCCAGAGGACGAGGTCGATGACGTTGACGCTGCCCGCCAGCGCGCCGGCGATCGGGATGGCGAGGCCGAGCGTGGCGCCCAGCGCCGAGACGCCGGCGGCGCTGTTGCCCTCGCGGATCAGCTCCAGCTCGTGGAACGGCGTCAGCTTGCTGTAGATGGCGATGCCGAGGACGAAGATGGCGATCGCCGCCAGGAAATGGGCGAGCATGACAGGCATGCCGGCGACCAGGCTGTCGAACACCGCGCTCATCGGATCCCCCCTAGGCCGAAGCG
>JAEULC010000280.1 GCA_016792605.1 Rhodospirillales bacterium | reverse complement strand
AGCTCGTCGAAGGTGTAGGCGACGAAGCCGCACCAGGAATGGCTGAGCGTCGTGCCCTTGAGCTCGGGGAACAGCCGCACGACCTCCGCATGCAGCAGCGGGCCGCTGATGCGCGGATCGGTCTCGTCGGTCGAGACGCGGCCGCCGAACACGATGCGCGTGCGGTCGGGCGAGGCGCGGTAGTAGTAGACCACCTTGCGCGTGTCGCTGACGATGCGGTTGCGCGGCATCAGCTTGTCGATCAGCCCGGCCGGCAGGGCGTCGGTCGCGATCACGTAGCTGCCGATCGGGATCACGCGCCGCCGCAGCCAGGGCGTCAGCGTACCGGTGTAACCGTTGGTCGCCACCACCACGTCGCGCGCCGCGACCCTGCCCTTCGCCGTCTCGATGACGAATCCGTTCCCCTCGCGCTGGATTCCCGTCGCCGGGCAGCGCGCCACCACGCGCGCGCCCGAGGTCAGCGCGCGGTCGAGCATGCCCTGGTGGAAGCGGCCGGGATCGACCGAGGCGTGGCGCTCGTAGATCACGCCGCCGAAATAGGCGTCGGTGCCGAGTTCCGTGCGCTGCTCGGCGCGCGGCACGATATGCGCGGCGACTTCGAGGCCCTTCGGCTGGCTGGCGATCTTGCGCGCGAGCACGTCGTACTGCGTCGCGTTGTGCGCGGCGTGGAAACGGCCGACGACCTGGAAGTCGCAGTCGATCTTCTCCTCGGTCACGAACTGCTCGGCCCAGGCCAGCGAGTTCTGGCCTTCCTTGAGGATGCGGAACGCCGTGTCGGCGCCGTGGCGCCTGGCGAGATCCTCGTAGCTCGGCTTGATGCTGGTGGAGATCTGGCCGCCGTTGCGCGTGGAGCAGCCATAGCCTGCGTCCTCCGCGTCGATCACCAGCGTATCGCGCCCGCCGCGCGTGGTCTGGATCGCGGCGCCAAGGCCGGTATAGCCCGAGCCGATGACCGCCACGTCGACCTTGGCCGGCAGCTTCGTGTCGGGCAGGACGGGCCGCGGCGTGCGGTCCCACCAGTAGGGCGCGAGCTTGGTTTCTGCGGTCAGCGGGGTTTCGGCCATGCGGGTTCTCTATCCTGCGTCGCGCAGCACCAGGTCGGCGCCCTTCTCGGCGACCATGATGGTCGGCGCGTTGGTGTTGCCGGAGGTGACCGTCGGGAAGACCGAGGCGTCGATGACGCGCAGCCCCTGCATGCCGTGCAGTTTCAAGGTCGGGTCCACCACGTTCTCGCGCGCATCCTGTCCCATGCGGCAGGTGCTGACCGGATGGAACACGCTCGAAGCGCGCGCCCTTACGTCGGCCAGCAGCTCGTCGTCGGTCTGGATCTGCGGTCCCGGCTTCATCTCCTCCGCGATCACCGCCTGGAGCGACGGCGCGGCGGCGAGACGGCGCAGGAACTTCGATCCCTCCAGCAGGTCGGTTATATCCTGCTCGGTCGCCAACGGGTTCGGAAAAATCATCGGCGCGATGCGCGGGTCGGCGCTCTTCAGCCGCAGATGGCCGCGGCTGGTCGGCCGGCAGGGCTGGGCCGAGAGCAGGAAGCCGGGAAAGGCGTCGGGCCGCATCAGGGCGCGCTTGCCGGGCACCGCGCGGGTATAGGAAAGCGGCGAGAAATAAAGCTGCTGGTCGGGCCGCGCGAGGCCCGGCCGCGTGCGGATGAAGCCGCCGCCCTGGTTCACGCTCATCGCCAGCGGGCCCCGCAGCCCGGTCAGGTATCGCAGGCCGACACGCAGGCGCCCCCACCAGGTGCCGAGATCCTGGTTCAGGCTCGGCACCCTGGCGCGGTAGAGATGGTCGATGCAGAGATGGTCCTGCAGGTTCCGGCCCACGGCGGGACTGTCGTGCAGGACCTCGATGCCGAGCGGCTGCAGCGACGCGCCCGGCCCGATGCCGGAGAGCAGCAGGAGCTGCGGCGAGTTGATCGCGCCCGCCGACAGGATGACCTCGCGCCGCGCCCTGGCGCGCTTCACCGCGCCATCCTTCATGTACTCGATCCCTGCCGCGCGCTTGCCCTCGACGATGACGCGGTTCGCCAGCGCCTCGGTCTCCACGCGCAGGTTGGCGCGCGCCCTTGCCGGCCACAGATGGGCGCGCGCGGCCGACATGCGCAGCCCGCCCTTGGTCGCGATCTGGTAGAGGCCGACGCCTTCCTGCTGCGCGCCGTTGAAGTCGCCGGTGCGCGGCAGGCCGATCTCCGCCGCCGCCTGGAGGTAGGACGCGCAGAGCTTATGGCAGTCCGCCGACACGTCGGTGACGTGGAACGGCCCGTCCTTGCCGTGGAAGGCGGGATCGCCCGAACAGGTCTCGGACTTGCGGAAATAGGGCAGCACGTCCTGCCAGCCCCAGCCCGGATTGCCCGCTGCGCGCCAGTCCTCGAAGTCCGCAGCCTGGCCGCGGATATGCACCATGGCGTTGATCGAGCTCGACCCGCCCAGCACCTTGCCGCGCGGCCAGTAGTCCTGGCGGTTGTTCAGCGCCGGCTCCGGCTCGGTGCGGTACATCCAGTTGACGCGCGGGTTGTAGAACGACATGCCGTAGCCGATCGGCATCTGGATCCAGAGCTTGCGGTCGCTGCCGCCGGCTTCCAGCAGCAGCACCCTGTGCCTGCTGTTTTCAGTCAGGCGGTTGGCCAGCACGCAGCCGGCGGAGCCGGCGCCGACGACGATGTAGTCGTATTCATCCATGCCGGGAAGAATCCGTTCGGCCCGCGACGCGCGGCAGGGCCAGTCTCAACCAAGTGCCATACCATTGGCAGGTTCGGGCCCGGCGGCCCACCGCGCCCTCAGGCGCGGCGACGAGGCAGGGCGAGGGCGTCCAGCACCTCGGCCAGCACCGCGACCCCCGCCTTGATCTCCGCCGGCTTCACCCCGCCGAAGCCAAGCACCAGCCCGTTGTCGCCGGTCGGCTCGATCGAGAAGCGCGCGATCGGCGAGACCACGATGTTGCGCTCGGCCGCAGCGCGCGCCACGGCGATCTCGGAAAAACCGCGGTCCAGCCGCCCGATCGTGTGCAGGCCGCTGTCGGTCGGCGCCACGTCGAGCAGTCCGGCCAGGTCGCGCTTCGCCGCGTCGCACAGCGCCTCGTGCCGTTCCTGGTAGATGCGGCGCATCCGCCGGATATGGGTCGCGAAGAGGCCTTCCTCGATGAACTCGGCGACGACCGCCTGCACGCTCGTCGGCACGCCCTGGACGAAGGCCGAGGACAGCTTGGCGAAGGTGTCGACCAGCGAGGGCGGAACGAGCATGAAGCCCAGGCGCAGCGCCGGGAACAGCGACTTCGAGAAGGTGCCGACATAGATCACCTGGCCGGCGCGGTCGACGCTCTTCAGCGTCGGCAGCGGCCGGCGGCCGAAGAAGAACTCGCCGTCATAGTCGTCCTCGACGATCCAGGCGCCGGCCTGCTCGGCCGAGCGCAAGAGCGCCAGGCGCCGCTCCAGGCTCAATATGTGTCCCAGCGGCTGGTGGTGCGACGGGGTGACGAAGGCGAGACGGAAGTCGGGGGCGCGCTTCAGCCCCTCGTCGACGCGCAGGCCCTCCTGGTCGACCGGCACGGGCACGAGGTCGGCGCCGCAGGCCCACAGCGAGTTGCGCGCGCCGATCGCGCCGGGGTTCTCGAACCACGCCTTGTCGCCGGGATTGAGCAGCACCGAGCCGATCAGGTGGAACGCCTGCTGCGCGCCGCCGGTAATGAAGATCTGCTCGCGCTCGCAGGCGATGCCGCGATTGGCGCGCAGGTGCGCGGCGATCGCCTCGCGCAGGCCGGGATGCCCGGCCGCCGCGCCGTACCCCATCACCTCCTCGCGCGCGCCGCGCCAGTGCTTGGCGACCAGCCGCGCCCATTGCGCCATGGGGAAGGCGTCGAAGGCGGGCAGCGCGGTGATGAAGGCGCGCGGAACATGCGGCAGGCGCGACCGGTCGGAGAAGCGGTTGACCGCCCAGCCCATCGCTTTGGAGAGACTCGCCTTGCGCGGGGCGGGCAGTGCGGGGGGCTCGATCGCCGGCGCGCGCGGCCGCTCGCGGCTGAGCACGTCGCTGACGAAGGTGCCCGAGCCGACGCGCGACTCGACCAGCCCCTCGGCGATCAGCCGGTCGAAGGCATCGATGACGGTGGTGCGCGACAGGCCCAGGTCGCGCGCCAGGGTGCGGCTCGCCGGCAGGCGCTGGCCGGCCGCGATCGCGCCCGACAGCATCAGGTCGCGCAGGCTGACATAGAGCTGGGTGCTGATCGGCCGCGCCGAATCGGGGTCGATCGCGATCGAAAGCAGAAGCGCGCCGCCCGCGCGTTTGACCATGGCCCGTGCCTCCCGGATCGCAACAAAACCGGAACGCGGAATGAAGTGGTATCGCAGTATGTCGAAACTGGCCCTTATTGGGCAGCCGATTTTTTCCGATGCTCGGGTCATGAAGATCCGGAGCATCGAAACCTTCTCGACCCAATTCGTCGGCTTCGTGCGCGTGACGACCGACACGGGCGCGCAGGGCTGGGGCCAGACCTCGACCTACAATTCCGATATCACGGCGCAAGTCGTGCACCGCCAGGTCGCGCCCTATGCGCTGGGCCACGACGCCTACGACATCGAAGGCCTGATCGACCTGGTGCCGAAGCGCGAGCACAAGTTTCCCGGCTCCTATCTCTGCCGGGCGATGTGCGGGATCGACACGGCGCTGTGGGACCTGCGCGGCAAGCTCGAGGGCAAGAGCGTCTGCGCGCTGCTCGGCGGCAAGCCCAAGAAGCTGCGCGCCTATGCCTCGTCGATGCGCCGCGATATCACCGCCAGGGACGAGGCCGACCGCCTGAAGCGCCTGCGCGACGAGAAGGGCTTCGACGCCTTCAAGTTCCGCGTCGGCGCCGAGTATGGCGGCGACGTCGACGAGTGGCCGGGGCGCACCGAGGAGATCGTGCCCGCCATGCGCAAGGCGATGGGCGACGGCGTGGCGCTGCTGGTCGACGCCAACAGCGCCTTCTCGCCCAGGCGGGCGATCGAGGTCGGGAAACTGCTGCAGCAGAACGGCATCTCGCACTTCGAGGAGCCGTGCCTCTACTGGGAGCTCGAGCAGACCAAGGAAGTGGCCGACGCGCTGGAGATCGACGTCACCGGCGGCGAGCAGGACTGCTTCTTCCCGGTCTGGCGCCGGATGATCGAGATGCGCGCGGTCGACGTGATCCAGCCCGACGTCTGCTACCTGGGCGGCATGGTCCGCACGCTGAAGGTCGCGGCCATGGGCGCCGCGGCCGGCCTGCCCTGCACGCCGCACAGCGCGAACCTGTCGATGGTCACCATGTTCACCATGCACCTGCTCGGCGCGATCCCGAATCCGGGAAAGTACCTGGAGTTCTCCATCGAGGGCCTGGACTACTACCCCTGGCAGGACGGACTGTTCCTGGGCGATCCCTACCGGATCGAGGACGGAAAGGCGACGATCCCGGACGCGCCGGGCTGGGGGCTGGAGGTCGATCCGGCCTGGCTCGGCCGCGCCGCCTACCAGAAGAGCGAGGCGGCCTAAGTGGTATGGCCGGCGGTCCACAATGGCCCTGTCCGGCCGACCACGCAGGCGGGAGGCTCTGCATATGAGCGAGCAGCTAGTACAGGAATGCTGTTCGCTGCGCAGACGGGCAAAGCCGGGATCTTGGCCGGCAGCTAATCCAACAGGCAGAGGAGGGGAGAAGATGAAGACTCGTACCATGTACCTGGCAGGCGCCGCGCTGGCGGTCCTGTTCGCGGCCGGCGGGGCGTCGGCGCAGACCGTGACCGTGGTCTCGTTCGGCGGCTCCTACCAGGAAGGCCAGTCGAAGGCGCTGTTCCAGCCCGCCGGCAAGGCGATGGGCATCACCGTGAAGGAGGAGACCTACACCGGCATCGCCGATCTGCGCCTGAAGGTGAAGGCGGGCGCGGTGACCTGGGACATCGTCACCTCGGGCTCGGGCAGCGCCGCGCGCGCCGGGGCCGAGGGCATCCTCGAGAAGCTCGACTACAAGGTGATCGACGTCTCGAACTTCGTCCCGGGCACCTACCAGGACTACTGCGTCGGCGGCGACGTGTTCTCGACCGTGCTGGCCTGGAACACCAAGACCTACGGCGACAAGGGGCCGCAGAGCTGGGCGGATTTCTGGGACGTGAAGAAGTTCCCGGGCAAGCGGTCCTACCGCAAGGCGGTGGCGGGCGCGCTGGAGCCGGCGCTGATGGCCGACGGCGTGCCGCCGGCCGAGGTCTACAAGGTGCTCTCCGCCCCCGGCGGCATCGAGCGCGCGATCAAGAAGATCAAGGAGCTGAAGCCCCACATCGCGGTCTGGTGGGCCTCGGGCGCGCAGCACGCCCAGCTCATGAAGGACGGCGAGGTCGACATGGTCACTGGCTGGAACGGCCGCTTCGACGTCGCCAAGAAGGACGGTGCCAAGGTCGCCTACACCTTCAACCAGGGCCTGCTCGACTACGACTGCTACGCCATCGCCAAGGGCGCGCCGAACAAGGACCTGGCGATGAAGTTCCTGGCCGAGATGTCGAAGCCGGCCTACCAGGCCGAGTTCACCAAGTACATCACCTACGGCCCGACCGATAAGCGCGCCTATGGCCTGGGCACGATCCCGGCGGATTACGCCAAGCAGCTTCCGTCGCATCCCGAAAATGCGGCCAAGCAGCTCACGGTCGATCTCGACTGGTACATCAAGAACGAGGAGAAGGCCTCGGCGGCGTACCAGAACATGCTCACGGAATGATCGCCTGACGATCGGCTATTGTCTGGACAGCGAAGGCGATACCTAGGTATCGCCTTCGCCTTATTGACCTCTCTGTCCAAGGCTCAGCAAGCATGGCCCGCGCGGCATCGCTGCCCATCCATGTCCGGCAGGTGACCAAGACCTACGGGTCGGTCTACGCCCTCGATCATGTCGACCTCGATATCGAGAGCGGCGAGTTCCTGACCCTGCTCGGCCCCTCGGGCTCGGGCAAGACGACGCTGCTGATGGTGCTGGCGGGCTTCACCCGGCCCGACCATGGCAGCCTGAAGTTCGGCGACCAGGAGGTCATCCGCCTGGCGCCGCACAAGCGCGACGTCGGCATGGTGTTCCAGAACTACGCCCTGTTCCCGCACATGGACGTGGCGACGAATATCGGCTTCCCGCTTCGCCTCCGGAAGGTGCCGAAGGACGAGGCCGCGCGCCGGGTCGAGCAGGCACTAGAGACGGTGCAGCTCGGCGGCTACGGCACGCGGCGCATCGACCAGCTCTCGGGCGGCCAGCGCCAGCGCGTGGCGCTTGCCCGCGCCATCGTGTTCGAGCCGCGCATCCTGTTGATGGACGAGCCGCTTTCGGCGCTCGACAAGCAGCTGCGCGAGCACATGCAGATCGAGCTGCGCCGCCTGCACGACAAGCTCGGCATGACCACGGTCTACGTGACCCACGACCAGCGCGAGGCGCTGACCATGTCCGACCGCATCGCCGTCATCAATCGCGGCCGGGTGCTGCAGCTCGACCAGCCGCGCCGGCTCTACGAGCGCCCGACCAGCCGCTTCGTCGCCGAATTCATCGGCGAGTCGGCCTTCCTGCCGGTCGAGGCGCAGGGCGGCGGCTATGCCTGCGCCGGCCAGGCGCTGAAGCTGCCGCCCGGGGGCGTGCCGGCCGGGGCGAGCCTGCTGATGCTGCGGCCCGAGCGGCTGCGCATCCTCCTCGGCCCGGTCTCGGGCGCCATCAACGTTTTATCGGGCACGGTCCAGGAGATGGTCTACCAGGGCGATTCCTACCTGCTGCAGGTGCGCCTGGCCGCCGGCGGGCTGGTCGGCGTGCGCGGCGTCTCGACCGGCGAGGCGATGGCGATGCTGCCCAAGGTCGGCGCGCCGATCCAGCTGGGCCTGAGCGCGGAGGACACGATCCTGCTCGCCGACGAGAAGGCGGCATGATCCAGGCGGGCGCCAACGCCGAAGGATTGCGGCGCGACGCGACGCTGGAGCGCTGGCAGTTGTTCGGTCTCAGCCTGCCCGCGGTGCTGCTGGTCGTCGTGACCATGGTACTGCCGGTCGCCTGGCTGTTCTACCTGTCCTTCCTGGCCGACGACGGCAGCTACAGCCTGGTCCACTACCAGCGCCTGGTGGAGCAGCCGTCCTACGCGCGCACCTTCCGCGCGACGTTCGAGATCAGCGCGATTGCGACC
>JAEULC010000245.1 GCA_016792605.1 Rhodospirillales bacterium | reverse complement strand
ATGGTGAGCGGATCGATACCGTGGTCACCTGGACGCTGACGCCGATCGACACCGGCACGCGGCTGCTGCTGGTCCACGATGGCTTCCCGCCCGCGAGCTTCGCGGTCGACGGGATGCGCGGTGTCTGGAGCCGCCTCGTCACGGGGTGCCTCGCCGGGCTTCTGGCGCGCGAGCCGTCGATCTAGTCCCTCTCGTTTCATCAGAGCAGCTGTATGTATTTCGACCGTCGTCTCTGGCAGTTCACCGCGGGCATTCGCCATCGCATCGCATTCGCGGCGCTGCTCGGCCTGCTCAGCGCCATGGCGGGGATCGCGCGGCTGGCGCTGCTCGGCTGGCTGATCGCCGCCGCCATCGACGGCAAGCCGATGGCCGAGCTCCTGGCGCTGGCGGCCGGCGCGGCCGCGGCGATGGTCCTGCGCGCCTTCCTCGACCGCACCCGCGCGGTGACGGCGCATCGCACGGCCGGCATGGTGCAGGCGAAGCTGCGGCTGATCCTGGGCGACCACCTGATGACCCTGGGTCCCGCGCGCCTCGGCGCCGCGCGTTCGGGCGACGTTGTCGTGACGCTGTGCGAGGGCGTCGAGCAGCTGCAGACCTATTTCGGCCAGTACCTGCCGCAGCTCGTGGTCGCGCTGCTGACGCCGGTGCTGATCTTCGCCTTCCTCGCCTTCCTCGACCTGCCGGTCGCCGCGATCATGCTGGTCGCGGCCCTGTTCACCCTGGTCGCGCCCGGCCTGGTGCACGGCAGCAGCCGCGCCAGCGCGCTCGCCCGCTCCAAGGCCTACAAGGCGTTTGCCGCCGACCTGCTCGACTCCATCCAGGGCCTCGCCACGCTGAAGGCTTTCGGCCAGAGCGGCGCGCGCGCCAAGAAGCTCGCCGAGCGCGCCTGGGAGGTGCAGCGCTCGACCATGTGGGTGCTGGCGGTCAGCACCTCGACGCGGCTGGTGACGGATTTCGGCATCGCGGTCGGCGTCGCCGGCGCTCTGGCGCTGGGCGCGTGGCGGGTGGACCAGGGCATCATGCCCTTCGCCAGCCTGGTCGTGGTGCTGATGATGGGCGTCGAAGTGTTCCGCCCGTTGCGCGAGCTGCGCGAGCTGCTGCACGCCGGCATGCTGGGCGCGTCGAGCGCCGTGGCGATCCACACGCTCCTGGCCGAGCGGCCGACGATCGAGGATCGCCATGCCGGGCGGTCGACCCCGGGCAGGCTGGCGCCGACCATCGCCTTCGAGAACGTCGCCTTCGCCTATCCGGGCGGGCGCGGCGCCGCCCATCGCGGCATGGATTTCAGCATCAAGGCCGGCGAGCGCGTCGGCGTGGTAGGCCCTAGCGGCAGCGGCAAGTCGACCATCCTGCGCCTGCTGCTGCGCTTCCACGACCCGCTCGCGGGCACGATCCGGCTCGGCGGCGTCGACCTGCGAGACCTCTCCCTGGCCGAGATCCGCCGTCATATCGCCGTGGTCGGCCAGGACACGATGTTGTTCCACGGCACCGTCGAGGACAATCTGCGGCTGGCCAGGCCCGATGCCTCGCGCGAGGACATCGAGAAGGCGGCGCGCAACGCCAACGCGCACGACTTCATCCAGCGCCTGCCCCAGGGCTATGGCACGGTGATCGGCGAGCGCGGCGCGCGCCTCAGTGGCGGCCAGCGCCAGCGCATCGCGATCGCCCGCGCGCTCCTGCGCGACGCGCCGATCCTGGTGCTGGACGAGGCCCTGTCCTCGGTCGATGCCGAGAACGAGGCGGTGATCCAGCAGGCGCTCGACCGTCTGATGGTGGGCCGCACGACCCTGATCTTCGCCCACCGCCTGTCGAGCGTGATCGGCTGCGACCGCATCCTGGCACTGGGCGACGGCAAGGTCGCCGAGGAGGGCACCCACCAGGCGTTGATGGAGCGCCGCGGCGCCTACTGGCAGCTCATGCGCGACCAGTCGGTCGCCTCCAGCGCACAGGCCGGCGACGGCGGCGACCTGATCGGCGAGCGCGGACACACCGACGACGCGGACGGCGAGGTCGCGGCGACGCCGGCAGCGCCGGCGTCCGACGACGTGCTTGCCGGCAAGGCAATGGGCTGGGGCGCGGTCATTGCCACGCTGCTGCGCCTGGTGCGCCCGTGGCAAGCGCCGCTGACCGTGACGCTGCTGCTGGGCGTGGGGCGCGTCGTTGCCTTCATCGGCGTCGGCGTGCTGGGCGCGCTGGTGACGCGCGCGGTCGGGGCCGGCGAGCCGTTCGGCGCGCTGCTGGCCGCCATGGCGGTCGCGGCCGTCGTGGCCGGCGTGCTGCACTGGGGCGAGTCCTACTTGGCGCATGACGTGGCCTTCCGCCTGCTGGCGGAGATGCGCATCGCGCTGTTCCAGAAGCTCGACACGCTGGCCCCGGCCTACCTTTTGCGCCGGCGCAGCGGCGACCTGGTGGCGATGGCGACCCACGACATCGAGATGGTCGAGTATTTCTTCGCCCATACCGTCGCCCCCGCCGTGGTCGCGGTGCTGGTGCCGGCCGCCGTGCTGGCGACGCTGGCCTGGATCCAGCCCTGGCTGGCCCTGGCGCTGCTGCCGTTCCTGCTGGCCGCGGGGCTGGAGCCGGTGCTGGCGCGCAAGCGCATCGACGATCTCGGCAGCCGGAGCCGCGTCGCGCTCGGCGCGCTGAACGCCCATGCCGTCGACACGGTTCAGGGCATCGCCGAGATTGCGCAGTTCCAGGCCGAGAAGCAGCGGCGCGACGCCATGGCGAAGCTATCGGCGGCGGTCGCCGAGACGCGGCTGGCCTTCATGAGCGACATGACGCGGCATTCCGCGACCCTCGATGCCTTGACCGGATTCGGCGGGCTCGCCGTCACGCTGGCCGGCGCGGCGCTGGCGGCGAACGGCCTGATGGTGGCGCCGCTGCTGCCGCTCGCCGCCCTGCTGGCGATGGCGGCCTTCCTGCCGGTGTCGGAGATCGCGCAGGTCGGGCGCCAGCTCGCCGACACGCTGGGCGCGACCCAGCGCCTGGCCCAGGTGCATGACGAAGTGCCGGTCGTCGTCGACGGGCCGGGCGTCGACGCGCCGCCGCGTCCGGGCGTGCCGGCCCTGGCGCTCGACGGGGTGGCCTTCCGCTACCCCGGCGCTGCGCGCGACGCGCTGGTCGATGTCACCTTCGCCGTGCCGGTTGGGGCCACCGTGGCGCTGGTTGGCCCGTCGGGCGCCGGCAAGACCACGATCGCGCAATTGCTGCTGCGCTTCTTCGATCCGGCCAGCGGCACGATCCGGCTCAACGGCGTCGATCTGCGCGACTTGTCGCTCGATCATTTGCGCGCACAAGTCGCGCTCGTGGCCCAGGACACTTATGTGTTCAACGACGAGCTCGGCGCCAACATTCGCATCGGCAGGCCCGAGGCGACGGATACCGAGGTCGCCCAGGCGGTCGAGCGCGCCGCCCTCGCCGAATTTGTCGCCTCGCTGCCCGAGGGCCTGAAGACGCGCGTCGGCGAACGCGGCACGCAGCTCTCGGGCGGCCAGCGCCAGCGCGTCGCCATCGCCCGCGCGCTGCTCAAGGACTCGCCGATCCAGGTGCTCGACGAGGCGACCTCGCATCTCGACGCGGTGAGCGAGCGCGCGGTGCGCGCCGCGCTGGACGAGCTGAAGCGCAACCGCACCACGGTCGTGATCGCCCACCGCCTCTCGACCGTGCGCGACGCCCAGGCTATCGTCGTGGTCGATGGCGGCGCGGTGCGGGAGATCGGCACGCACGCCGAACTGGTGGCGCGTCGCGGCCTCTATGCCCGGCTGGTCGAGCGCCAGGCGGAGGCGGCACGGGCCGCGGAGTGAACGGATGACCGAAGCGAAGATCTGGGGACGGAATGCCGTGCGCGTGGTGCGCGCTGGCGAGGTCGACGAGGCGAAGAACTCGGCCGGCGGGCGGGCGACGGTGTTCGACTTCGCCGGCACCGAGGCGCGCCAGACCTGGCTCGGCGCGGCGAACCTTGCGCCGGGCGTCGCGACCGGCTTGCATCACCACGGCCGCCACGAAGTCGCGTTTTTCGTGGCCAAGGGCCATCCCGAGGTGCGCTGGGGCGAACGGCTGGAATTCGTGGCCCAGCTTGGGCCGGGCGACTGGGCGTATTTCCCGCCCTACGTCCCGCACCAGGAACGAAATCCCAGCGCCACCGAGCGGGTCGAGTTCGTCGTCGTGCGCAGCGACAGCGAGCGCATCGCCATCAAGATCCCGGGCCCGGTCGCCGAGAATCCCGAAACGGTCTACTGACCCGCCTTCTCCGACGCTTCCTTGCGCGCGAGCGCCGCCTCGCGCCGAGCGATGTAGAGGCCGGCCGCCAGGATGATTGCGCTGCCGATCCAGGTCCAGCGGTCGGGCCATTCGCCCAGCACGGCCGCGGCGATCGCGACCGTCGCCAGCAACTGGGTGAACTCGTAGGTCGCGAGCACCGAGGCCTCGCCGAGCCTCAACGCGCGCACCATGCAGACATGCCCGGTCAGCGAGATCACCGACACCGTGAAGGCGAGCAGCATCATCGCCGGGCTTGGCCAGACCCAGACGAAGGCGGCGGGGATCGCCAGGATCGGCGCGGTGATGAAGCCGAGCGACGCGACGAGCTGGATCATCGGCTCGCCGCGCGCCGCCAGCACGCGGCTCGAAAGCCGCGAGACCGCCACCACTATCGCGCCTAGGAGCGGGATCAGCGCCGCCGAGCCGATGTCGCTCTGGCCCGGCCGGATCACGATCACGGCGCCGATCAGCCCGATCAGGATGGCCAGGCCGCGCCGCAGCCGCAGGCGCTCGCCGAGAAAGATCGCCGCCAGGATCGAGGCGAAAAACGGCATGGTGAAGCCGAGCGCCACGACATCGGCGGCCTGCATCAAGGACAGCGCGATGAACCAGGTGGCGATGCCGCCGACCTCGCACACGCCGCGCAGGACATAGATGCCCACATGGCGCCGCGGCACCGGGCTGACGCGGTAGTAGAGCAGCCAGGGGATCACCAGCACCATGCCGTAGAAGGCGCGCAGGAAGCCGAGCTCGATCGCCGGCACTTCCAGCGCCGCGTAGCGCACGAGGCCCGCGCTCATTCCCCACAGCGACAGGGCCAGCACGTACCACAGCATCGCGCGCAGCGGCTGCGGCAACCGGTGGCGCGCTGGCTGGAAGTCACTGGGAGGGTCGGCGATGGACATGCTTGGCGGCAGACAATACGCCGACTTGCGGCCGCGGTGGCCGGATTCGCGGTACGCGAGCAATGACTCGCGCGCATGGCGCGAATGCATCGCACCGCCTCGCGCGCGCTGGGGAAGCACCAGGGACCCGTGCTACGGTCCCGCCCTCGCCGTTCATCGAGTTCTAGGGGAAGTTACCGCCATGCGTGGATTGACCGGGAAGAAGGCGCTGATCACGGGCGCCGGCAATGGCATCGGGCGCGCGATCGCGCTGCGCCTGGCCGAGGAGGGCGCGGACATCGCCATCGCCGATCTGGACGAGGCGGGCATGGCGGCGACGCAGGCGGCGGTGCGCTCGCACGGGCGGGCCTGCGAGGTCGAGCGCGCCGACGTCGGCGACCCGGCCGCGGTGAAGCGCGCGGCCAAGGCGCTGGAAGATCGCCTGGGGCCGACCGACATCCTGGTCAACAACGCCGGCATCGTGCGCCTGGGGGCCGTGCTGGAGACCAAGCTCGAGGACTTCCAGGCGGTGATGCGCGCCAATGTCGAGGGCGTGCTGCACTTCAGCCAGGCGATCGTGCCGGGCATGGTGGCGCGCAAGCGCGGCTCGGTGGTGAACCTGTCGTCCTGGCTCGGCAAGGCGGGCCGCCCCTTCTTCGGCATGTACGGCGCGTCGAAGGCCGCCGTGATCATGCTGACCCAGTCGCTGTCGCTCGAGATCGCGGCCTCGGGCGTGCGCGTCAACTGCGTCTGCCCTGGCCTGATCGACGGCACGCCGATGCGCGTCTCGGCCGAGGCGCAGTCCAAGGCCCTGGGCATGCCCGCGGCCAAGGACCGGGTATCGACGATCCCGCTGAAGCGCACCGGGTCGCCCGAGGACGTGGCCAAGGTGGTCGCGTTCCTGGCTTCGGACGAGTCCGCCTACATGACCGGCCAGTCGCTGAACATCACCGGCGGCATGTGGCAGCACTGACGATGCTGCCCCGCAGCTAACCAGAATCGGTTCATTGCGCTAGCGTATTCAACTAGGTGGGGAAGTTTTGCCCCGCCTGCTTGTAGAAACCAGTGATGGTTCGCACGGCCTGCGTCAGGTAGGATTGTTTTTAGTACGATAACAACTATTGCGTACTGGGAACAGGACTCGCGGGGGTCCCAACCGGAGGGCCAAGATGGCGCTGACGGACCATGACTTCGCTCTTCTGCAGAAGAGCATCGATGCGATCATGGAGCGGATCGCGACGCTGCAGCTCTCGCTCGTCGTCGACAACGACTTCCAGGGACTGGTGCGATTCCTTCAGGAACGCGATTCCTTCGTCTACCCCAGCTTCGACCCGGCGCGCTCGACGATGACGGGCGAGTGCTTCTGGTTCCGACTCAAGGACATCCAGGGTGCGACCGTCGCCTCGCATGCCGACCGCCTGTTCGAGACCGACGATTTCTGCGACCTGATCGAGTCGGGCGCGCTGTGGTTCGACGACCCGGCGCCGAAGCTCGGCGGCAACGTCATCCACGCCATCCGCCCGCCGGTGCCGATCGCCGGCAAGGTCGGGCATTCCGGCGCGCTGTGGATCGACAAGCCCTATCGCGGCCAGGGCCTCTCGCTGCTGCTGCCCTATCTCAGCCGCTCGCTCTGCCTGCGTAACTTCGCCACCGATTTCCACACCGGCCTGGTGTTCAAGAACCTGGCCGACAGCAAGGTGCCGCGCGCCTACTACGGCTACCCGCATGTCGATTTGTGCGTCGACGGGTTCTTCCCGCCGACCGCGAAGCCGGAGCAGGTCTACCTGTGCTGGATCAGCCAGGCCGAGGCGATGGAGCGGCTGCGGGCCCTGCCGAAGCACGCGGAATTCCCGGTGTCGTTCGGCTTCGAGCCGCCGGTCGGGAAGCCGGCCGCGGCGGCGCAACCGACGCCGCCCCTCGGCCCCGTGGCCGGGCTGGAACTCGCGCCGGCGAAATAGGGTTTAGGCGGAAAAATCCGGATAGACGCGGTCGCGCGTGCAGACGACCAGCATGTTCACGCGCCGTCCGTCCTCGGCCAGCGGCAGCAGCAGCCGGCTGTAGCTGTAGCGCACGGACTGCAGCCGCGCGACGACGTGCTGGTAGAGCGGCGAGCCGGACCAGGCGACGCTGGAGTAGTCCTCGATCAGCGCCGTGCGGTAGGGGATCGACGGATAGTCGCCGACCCGCGTGTTGGAGTAGTTCCGGAAGCGGTCGAGCCGCACCTTCGAGCCGTAGAGGCGGAAGCGGTAGTCCGCCGGATCCTGGGCGCTGACATCGACGAGATGCGTGTGGCCGAGCACGGGCTTCAGCTGCAGGACGTCGATGTCCTTGCGGCGGGGTAGCATTCCGTCCTGGCGGCAGGAGTTCCAGTACTCGAAGACGAGATTCAACTCGGGGTCGGTTGCGGGCAGCGACGCAATAGGCTGCGGCCGGCGCAACACGATGTCGTCGAGCAGTCCTACCTGCGGAGCGGTCTTAACTGACTGCGGCAGCGCCGTCATGATGATCCCGGCGGTTATTCCAATCCTTGGAAGTAACCAATTAGTAGGGGTTGATCGTTAATAAGGTCTTAATTCCCGTGGTTCGCGGGGGCAAAGCCCAGCATTGCCGCGCAAAATCAGGGGCTCTACGGCCGCCCGCCCTGCACTCCCGGCAAATAGACCGCAAAATACAGTGGGCATCCTCCCGATCCGGCCTACATCTCGACTGTTTATTGTCTTGGCATCTTCATTTCGGTATTCGCCAATGTATCATCCGGTGGCAATATTTACCATCTTTGATTACAGAAACTGTTATAATCGTCACCCATTCGGGGAAAGTGGCCGCCGCCGCGGGGTGCCCCTTGCTCGACAGCCCGACGCCCAGTCGATAGTGTACGCGCCATCCAAAACGTCCCCACACAATGAGGAGAGCCCAGGCGATGGACGGTTCGCGCACGCCGGTTTACGAGAAATTGGAGATGCTGATCGATGGCCAG
>JAEULC010000226.1 GCA_016792605.1 Rhodospirillales bacterium | reverse complement strand
GTGGAGAAATACCGCGTCGGCTAGGCGCTACTTCGCCCGCAGCTTCTCCAGCCCCTTCCAGTCGAAGGCGACGCCGTGGCCCGGGCGCTCGGACGCGATCGCCTTGCCGTCCACGATCGGCAGCTTGTCGGCGATGTACAGATCGAGGCCGAAGCCGTGCACCTCGAGGAAGGAGCGGTTCGGCGCGGCGGCCAGGCAATGCACGGTAATATCGTGCGCGCCGTGCGAGGTCACGGGCAGGTTGAAGGCCTCGGCCAGGTGGGCGACCTTCATCCAAACCGTCACGCCGCCGCAGTTCGTGACGTCCGGCTCGGGAAAGGTCACGGCGCCGGCATGGATGAACTGGGTGAACTCGTAGAGCGTGTGCAAATTCTCGCCGGTCGCGATCGGCAGGCCGCCGTCGCGCAGGATGCGCACATGGCCCTGAACGTCGTCGGGGATGGTCGGCTCCTCGAGCCAGGTGAGATCGAACTCGCACAAGGCCCGCGCCGCGCGCACCGCCTCGTCGACCGTCCAGCGCATGTTGGCGTCGACCATCAGCGGGAAGTCGGCGCCCAGGTATTCGCGCATCGCCTTCACGCGGGCGATGTCCTCGGCCAGCCTGGCGCGGCCGACCTTCATCTTGATCGCGCGGAAGCCCTTCTTCAGGTTGCCCTCGGTCTGCTTCAGGAGCGCCTCGGGCGTGAACTCCAGGTCGATGCCGCCGGCGTAGCAGGGCACGGCCGGATCGTGGCCGCCGAGCAGACGGTAGAGCGGCGTGCCGAGCTTGCGCGCCTTCAGGTCCCAGAGCGCGATGTCGACCGCCGAGATGGCGAGGCTCGCCGGGCCGCCGCGCCCGCCATAGTGCTGCGCCCACCACATGCGCTGCCACGCCTTCTCGATCAGGTCCGCGTCCTGGCCTTCCATGACGGGCTTCAGGTCGCGCGCGATGATCGCGTGCGCCGCCGCGCCGTTGGCGCCGACCGTGTAGGTGTAGCCCATGCCCTCGGCGCCATCGGCATCGGTCACCCGCGCCGTGATCAGCTCGAAATGGGTGATGATCCCGTGCGTGCTATCGGATAGCGCCACGGGCAAGGGCACCAGATAGTGGTCGCCTTGAAGTGTCTTGAGCGTGGCCATCGTTTCCCCCGGCGGTGTTGCTTTTGTGATCTCTCGGCGCGGTGCTTGAATAGCACAGGAATTTCATGGCGGTAGCACCAATCGCCGCGTGGCGGGCCTGCACCCGCCCGGCGCGCGGCGGTAGGCATTCCTTAACCATCGCGCGACAACCCTTAGGAGCGGTTCGGGCGCGTGCTACGCATCATCGTCTGGCCGTCCCTTGGCCTAGCCGCATCCGGGTTGTCGACGTGCGACTTTCCGCGAACCTGCCTGCCTACCTGGCGCGACGCCCGTCGCTGCTGATCGTCGTCTTCGCGACACTCGTCCTGGCGCTGATCTGGGCCACGGTGGCGACGCTGATCTTCGCCGAGCGCGACCGCGTCTTCGACGATGCCCGCCATGAACTTCGCGGCGCGCAGCGCGTAATGGGCGCCCATGTGCGGCGCACCTTCGAAACCGCGATCACCCAGCTCTCCGCCGTCGACGCCTGGCTGGCGCAGGCGTCGCGATCACCGGCGCAGGCCGATCTCGCCGACCTGGAGGGCGTCACGAAGCGGCTGCAGGCCTATACCGAGGGCGCGCCGTCGTTCCGCCTGTTCGACGCCAGCGGAAGGACGCTGGCCTTCGGCGGCGCCGGCGCGGAAGGCATCGATGCCAGCGACCGCGAGTTCATCCAGGTCATGCTCAATGCCGCGCCAGGCACGATGCACGTGGGCGCGACGATCCTGACGCGCGACACCAACGTCACCGTGATCCCGGTCGTGCTCAAGGCCCAGCCGAACGCCTACCAGGTCGCGATGATCGCGGCCGGCATCCCGGTCGACGACTTCCACAAGGCCTTCGCCGATTTCATGATCTCCGCGCCCGGCACGACCGGCATTTTCCGGCGCGACGGCAAGGTGCTGGTCCAGGACCCCGACCCCGAGCGCTTCGTCGGCAAGCACATCCCGAAGTTCGACTACGAGAAGTTCATCGCCAAGTGGGGCGAGTACGGCATCATCGAGCATACCTCGGTCGTCAACGGCCGGCCGCGCATCACCGCCTATGTCGCGCTGAACCCGATTCCGCTGCTGGTCTACGCGTCGATCCATGTCGACCAGCTGAACGCGCGCTGGTGGTCCGAAGCGATCAACGACCTGATGCTGGGCGGCCTGGCCACCGTCCTGGCAATCGCGCTGTCGGCCTGGATCCTGGTTCTGATCCGGCGCAAGGACCGCGACGCGCTGCGCCTGACGCAGGCACTGCGGGAGGCCGAGGCCGCCAACCGTAGCAAGAGCGACTTCATGGCCAAGATGAGCCACGAGCTGCGCACGCCGCTCAACGCCATCCTCGGCTTCTCCGAGATGATTAGCGACGTGCGGTTCGAGGCCCTGGCGTCGCGTCACCGCGACTACGCGCGCGACATCCATCGCAGCGGCCGGCACCTGCTGGCGCTGATCGACCAGTTGCTGGACATTGCCAAGATCGAGTCGGGCGTGGTGCAACTCCACGAGACGACGATCGACCTGCAGGAATTCCTGGCCGAATGCGTGGCCGTGACCGCGCCGCTGGCGCGCGCCAACAAGCTGCAGGTCTCGCTGTCGGTCGAGCCCGCCGCGCGCGCCCTGGTCGCGGACCACAAGCAGCTGCGCCAGATGATGCTGAACCTGCTGTCGAACGCCGCCAAGTTCAACCGGCCCGACGGGCGCATCGACGTGCTGGCGTGCCGGGTGCCGGACGGGCTCAACATCATCGTCGCGGACACCGGCATCGGGATTCCGGCCGCGGCCCGGGCGCATATCTTCGAGCCGTTCGGCCGCGGCGGGTCGCAGGTCGCGAGCACGGTCGAGGGCATCGGCCTCGGCCTGCCGATCACCAAGGCGCTGGTCGAGCTGCACAGCGGCTGGATCGAGCTCGATTCCTCGGCGGGCGGCGGGACGACGGCGACGCTGCACTTCCCGGCCAGCCGCATTCCGCCGGACAGGATCGGCAGCATCGCCGCCTGACGCCGAGTCGGCCGGCTAGGCGACCTTCGTCAGCCCCACCGGGCAGCTCACGCCCGTGCCGCCCAGGCCACAATATCCGCCCGGGTTCTTCGCCAGGTACTGCTGGTGATAGTCCTCGGCGTAGTAGAAGGGCGGCGCGTCGACGATCTCGGTGGTGATCGCGTCGTAGCCCGCCTTGTCGAGCGCGCCCTGGAAGGCGGCACGCGCGGCCTCGGCCTGGCGGCGCTGCTCGGGCGAGGTCGCGTAGACGCCGGAACGGTACTGCGTGCCCACGTCGTTGCCCTGGCGCATGCCCTGGGTCGGATCGTGCGCCTCGAAGAAGGCCTTCAGCAGCGCGTCGTAGGAGATCGCCTTCGGGTCGAACACCACGCGCACGACCTCGTTATGCCCGGTCTGGCCGGTGCAGACCTCCTCGTAGCTCGGATTGGGCGTGTGGCCGCCGGCATAGCCGACCGCGGTCGAGTGGACGCCCTTGAGCTTCCAGAACACCCGCTCGGCGCCCCAGAAGCAGCCCAGGCCGAAGATCGCCTCCTCCATGCCTGCCGGCACGCCTTCCAGCGGCGTACCGAGCACGTGGTGGCGCGGCGGCACCTTCATCTTCTGGGCGCGGCCCGGCAGGGCCTCCTGGGCCGAGGGCATGGCGGCTGGTTTCTTGAACAGGGACCACATGGCGGTCTCTCCTCTAATCCGATACGCCTAAGATGGGCATTCCGGGCCGCCGAGGCAACCGGCCGCCCTACCCGCGCAAGCGCACATTCTCGGGATCGAAGGGCGAATCCGGGATCACCCTGGCCGCCCGGCGCTCGCCCATCAGCTCGACCGACAGGGCCGTGCCCGGCGCCGCGCGGTCGGCGTCGACATAGGCGATGGCGAGGCTCTGCCTGGTCCAGGCGCCGTAGGTGCCGGAGGTGGTGATGCCGACCACCCGGTCGCCATCGAACACCGGCTCGTTGCCACGCGCGTCGGTGTCGGACGCCTCGACCGAGAGCGTCACGACGCGCTTCCTCACGCCCTCGGCCTTCTGCTTCAGCAGGGCGTCGCGGCCGATGAAGTCGCCCTTGTCGAGCGCCACGAAGCGGTCGAACCCGGCCTCGAGCGGCGTGACCTCGGTGTTGATGTCCGATCCCCAGCCCCGGTAGGACTTCTCGATGCGCAGGCTGTCCATTGCCCGAAAGCCGAAATCGCCCAGGCCCTCGCCCGACAACGCGGCGTAGACTTTCGGCAGGTCCGCGGCCGGCATGAACAACTCCCAGCCCAGCTCGCCGACATAGTTGAGGCGCAGCGCCCGCACCTCGGCACCGGCGATGACGATCGGGCGCATCGTGCGCCAGGGGAAGGCGGCATTGCCGAGGTCGGCATTGGTGTGGCGCGAAAGCGCGGCGCGGGACTGCGGCCCGGCGACGACGAGGCAGCCCCAGGCCTCGCTGAGGTCCTCGACCGTCACGCGCTCTTCATGTGCGACGTGCTGGCGGATCCAGTCCAGGTCGTAGAGCTGCGCTGCGGCCGCGGTCACCAGGAAGAACCGGTCCTCGGCGAGGCGCGTGACCGTGACCTCGCTGCGGATATAGCCGTTCGCCAGCAGCATATGGCAGAGCGCGATGCCGCCGATCTTCTTGGGCAGCTTGTTGGCCACGAGCCGGTCGAGCAGCTTTGCCGCGTCCGGCCCGCCGACCTCGTATTTCGAGAAGGAGCTGAGGTCGAGCAGCCCGCCCTTCTCGCGGACCATGCGCGCCTCGCGCTGCATCGGCGCGAACCAGTTGGTGCGGCGGAAGCTGAGCTTGTCCTCGGGCGTCTCGCCCTTGGCGGCGAACCATTGCGGCCGCTCCCAGCCGTTGCGCGAGCCGAACACGGCCCCCTTCGCCTTCAAGGTCGCGTGCAGCGGGCCCAGCCGCGCATCGCGCCCGACGGGGCGTTCCTGGTTCGGATAGGCGATCGCGTATTCGTCGGCGTAGATGTCCTTGCAGCGCGCGATCGTCCAGTCGAGCGCCGCGTACCTGCCGTAGCGCCGCGGGTCGAGCTCGAACAGGTCGAAGGGCGGATAGCCGTCGACGATCAGGTCGGCGAGCCACCGCCCCGACCCGCCAGCCTGGGTGATGCCGAAACTGTAGCCGCAGGCGAGGTAGTGATTCGCCTGGCCCGGCGCGGGCCCGAGCAGCGCGTTGCCATCGGGCGTGTAGGTGATCGGCCCGTTGACCACGCGTTTCATGCCGGCCTTGGCCAGGCACGGCATGCGGCGGAACGCGCCCTCGATGATGGGCTCCAGCCGGTCGAGATCGGGCGGCAGCAGGTCGGCGCCGAAGCTCTTCGGCACGCCATGCGCGCCGAACGGCACCGGGTTGCGCTCGTAGGGACCGAGCAGCATCCCCTGGCGCTCCTGGCGCAGGTAGTAGGAGACGTCGACCTCGCGCACGATCGGCGGTTCGGCCTTCAGCGCCATCACCTCCGGCATGGCGTCGAACACCAGGTACTGGTGCTCGATGGCGACGATCGGCAGGTCGAGGCCCGCGAGCGCGCCGATCTCGCGCGCCCAGGTGCCGGCCGCGTTCACGACGATGTCGGCCGTGATCGCACCCTTGTCCGTGTCGATGCGCCAGCGCCCGTCCGGCCTATGCTCGACGCCCGTCGCCCTGGTATGCCGCAGCACCTGCGCGCCGCGCGCCCGAGCGCCGGCCGCCAGCGCCTGGGTGACGCTGGAGGGGTCGACATGGCCGTCCTCGGGGTTGTGCGCCGCGCCCAGCACGCCGTCGGTCGTGATCAGCGGGTGCAGGCGCGCGATCTCCGCCGGCGTCACCAGGTGGAATGGCAGGCCGATGGTCTTCGCCTTGGCGGCGTGGAAACGGTACTCGTCCATGCGGTTGGGCACCGAGGCCAGCCGCAGGCTGCCGGTCCTGTGAAACTGTACCGCCTGGCCGGTCTCGGCCTCCAGCGTCTGGTAGAGCTTCGTGCTCTCGTGCTGGATGCGGCTGAGGTTCAGGCTGGTCGAGAAATGCGGCGTGTTGCCGGCCGCGTGCCAGGTCGAGCCGGCGGTAAGCTCGGTGCGCTCCAAGAGCACGATCTCGCGCCAGCCGCGCCTCGCCAGGTGGTAGAGCACGCTGCAGCCCAGGATCCCGCCGCCGATGATGGCGACGCGCGCGGAAGCAGGAACCGTGTCGCTCACGCCTTGTCCTTCTTGTCGCTCTCGTCGCTCTTGTCCTCGGGGGGCCAGGGCATCCCCCGCGCCTCGTCTTCGGCCTTTCGCCGCAGCACCTCGCGCGCGCCGGCCCCATCCGCGTCCTGCGTGGCGTCGCTCTCGGCCTTTGCCGTGACGCTGCCGTCCGGCCGCCGCGCGCGCTTCACCCGCAGGCCGGATGCCGTGCGATCCTCGCGCCGGACCAGCGCCGCGCGGCGCTGCTCGCTGACCCGGAGGCCGATGGTCGTCGTCTCGGCGAAGCAGGCCGCGATCGCCGCGTCGCGCGCCTCGGGCAGGGCGATCACCTGCACGCGGATCGCCAGCCGGTTCTTCTTGCCCATGACCGGCGCCTGGATCACGTCGCGCACGCCCGCAACCGCGCGCAGGCGCTCCAGCGCGACGCCCAGGTCTTCCGGCGCCTGGTCGTCGACCTCGAACGCGATCTGGACGATCTGTTCCCACTGCCAGGGCGCGTCGGTCGCTGCGTCCTCGAACGCCAGCACACGCACCACGTTGCTGATGCCCGCAAACACCTTGGTGCCAAACCCGATGCCGGTGCCCACCAGGCGCCGCGGCGCCGGACCGACTCCAGCCGCGCACCCCAGGTGCTTCAGGATCGCCGCGCCGGTCGGAGTCACGCGCTCGCCCTTCAGCTCGTCGGCGAACGTCGCGAAGCCGCGCAGCAGCAGCGCGGTGGCCGGCGCCGGCACGGGCAGCAGCCCATGCGCCGACTGCACCCGCCCCGATCCCAGGGGCAGCGGCGCGACGGACCAGGAAGCCGCGCCGATCGTCTCGATCAGATACGCCGCGCCGACGATGTCGGCGATCGAGTCCCATTCGCCGAGCTCGTGGAACGACACGTCGTCCAGGTCGTCGTGCCCATGCACCTTGGCCTCGGCATCGGCCAGCAGCGCGAAGATCGCCACCGCGCGCCGCGCCACCGCCGCATCGAGCCGTGATTTCACCAGGCGCTGGCGGATCTCGCGGAACGGCGTGTGGCCGTGATGGTGATGGTGGTCGCAGTCCGGCCCGTGGTCATGGTGGTGTCCCGCTTCCTCGACCAGGAAGCGCTTGCCGGTCAGCGCATGGTCGCGGTGCGGAACCAGGGCGACGTGCCAGCCCTCGGGCAGACCCGCCGCCCGGATCGCGGCCAGCATGCCGGCCTCGTGCTGCGGAAACGCATCCAGCAGGGCGGCGATGGCCATGTCCCCGGCCATGCCGCCGACGGGATCGAAATGGATATGCAGGGCCATGGTCGTGCTGCGGGATTTGGAACGGGCCGGCAGTATGGGAACCGGGGCGGCGCTTGTCCAATCGCGCGGGAGCCCGGCGCAAGCATTTGTTTACCGACGCGCGGCACCCTGCCCCCGACTTGCCACAAATCCCCGGGTTCCTCAGGCCAACCGATCCGGTGTACACATCCGCCCGGCCACTAAACCAACAGCGAGCGCCTTCATGTCCCTGCAGCACCAGTTCGACCGCACCATCCTGCGCGAGTACGACATTCGCGGCATCGTCGGCAAGACGCTGTCGGCGGCCGACGCGCGGGCGGTCGGGCGCGCCTTCGGCACGACGGTGCGGCGCCAGGGCGGCAAGGTGGTCTGCGTCGGCTATGACGGGCGCGTCAGCGGGCCGGAACTCGAGAAGGCGCTGGTCGAGGGCCTGACCTCGACGGGCGTGGATGTCTGGCGAGTCGGGCGCGGCCCGACGCCGATGCTCTACTTCGCCACGCGCGAGTTCAAGGCCGATGGCGGGATCATGGTCACGGGCTCGCACAACCCGCCCGACCATAACGGCTTCAAGATGATGCTGGGCAAGGCGCCGGTCTTCGGCAGCCAGATCC
>JAEULC010000216.1 GCA_016792605.1 Rhodospirillales bacterium | reverse complement strand
TGGACCAGGGCGGTCAGCATCACGTGCGGCCCGGCGACGCCGCTGTCCCACGTGGGGGTGGAGGGAATGGCGTTGCCGCCGTCGCGAAAGGCCTCGATGTCCGGCGTGTCGATCTCGACCAGGGGCGGCTGCTCGGCCGCGGCTGGGCCGTTCATGCCGCGGCCATGCGCTGGATCAAGCGCTTCAGCATCGCCTCGCACTGCGCCACCTGGTCGAGCGCAATGAACTCGTTCGGCTTGTGCGCCTGCTCGATGCTGCCCGGGCCGCAGACGATGGTCGGGATGCCGGCCTGCTGGAACAGCCCGGCCTCGGTGCCGTAGGGCACCTTGCCGGTGGCGTTGGCGCCGGTCAGCGACTTGGCGAAGGCCACCACGGGGTCGTCCTCGGCCGTGGCGAGGCCCGGGATGTGGCTCAGCTCCTTCCACTCGAACCCGGTATTGGGCTGGCTGGCGCGCATCTCGGGCAGGAGCTGCTCCTCGGCGAAGGCCTTGACCTCGGCGAACAGCGTGTCGGGGTCGTCGCCGGGCAGGTGGCGGAACTCGAAGTCGAAATGGCAGCGCAGGGGCACGATATTCAGCGCCGTGCCGCCCTGGATCACGCCGGTATGCACCGAGGTGTAGGGCGGCTCATACATCTGGTCGTAGGGGCCGTTGTCGCGAAAGCGCCGGGCCATCGACTTGAGCTTGGCGACCACCTCGGCCGCGGCCTCGACGGCGTTGACGCCGAGATGGGTGAGGGAGGAATGCGCCTCGTGCCCGTGCACGGTGCAGCGGTAGCTCTTCTTGCCCTTGTGGCCCACCACAACCCGCATCTCGGTCGGCTCGCCGACGATGCAGGCCTGGGCCCTGAGGCCGCGCTTGACGAGCTGGTCGATCAGGCGGCGCACGCCAATGCAGCCGACTTCCTCGTCGTAGGAGAAGGCGAGGTGGATCGGCTGCCTGGGCCTGGCCGCGACCATGTCCGGCACCAGCGCCAGGCAGACCGCGACGAAGCTCTTCATGTCGCTGGTGCCGCGGCCAAAGATCAGCCCGTCCCGCTGGGTCACCTTGAACGGCTCGGTGTCCCAGGGCTGGCCGTCCACCGGCACGACGTCGGTGTGGCCGGACAGGATTACGCCCGGCGAGCTGTCTGCGCCAATCGTGGCAAAGAGGTTCGCCTTGCGGCCGTCCTCGCTCGGCACCAGCTCGCTCGCGACGCCGTGCCCGCGCAGGTAGTCCTGCACGTAGTCGATCAGCGCCAGGTTGGAATCGCGGCTGGTGGTGTCGAAAGCGATCAGCCGGTCGATCATCGCGCGGCTGGCGGCGCTGGGCTGGGACATGCGGCGGTCGGTCCTGATTAGCCTGGGAAATCCGGTAGGTGGCGGCAGTATGCCCCGATCCCCCCCGGGGTGGAAGCCGAGGCGGCGCATGGCACTTCTGCGGCCCGGTGGCCCTGGGAAAGCCCGACTAGGCGGGGCACGGAACTCCAGCCATAATCGCGCGCAATGGCGCCGCGGCCGGTCCGCCCGGGGCCCAAGATCGTTAACACGCAGGAGAGGTCGAAATGACTGGAACGACTTTCGCGCGGCGGGGCTTCCACGCCTCGGCGCTGGGCTTGGCGGCGTGCGCTGCCCTGGCCATGGGCGGGACGGGGCTGACCGCCGGCGCCGCCACGGCGGCCGAACTGACCATCGGCCTCGGGGCCGACGTCACCTCGATCGACCCCCATTTCCACAACCTGTCGCCCAACAGCAACGTCGGCAAGCACATCTTCGACAGCCTTGTGCACCAGGACGACCAGCAGCGCCTGAGCCCGGGTCTGGCCGTTTCGTGGAAGGCGCTGGAGGATGCGACCTGGGAGTTCAAGCTGCGCCAGGGCGTGAAATTTCATGACGGCTCGGACTTCACCGCCGAGGACGTCGCCTTCACCGTGAAGCGCGCGCCGGCGGTGCCGAACAGCCCGTCCTCCTATGGCATCTACCTGGCCTCGATCGCCGAGACGACGGTGGTCGACCCCTACACGGTTCGGTTCAAGACCAAGGGGCCGTACCCGCTGCTGCCGACCGACATCTCCAACATCCTGATCGTCTCGCACAAGGCCGGCGCGACCGCGACCACCGCCGACTACGACAGCGGCAAGGCGGCGATCGGCACCGGGCCGTTCAAGCTGGTGGAGAACAAGAAGGGCGACCGCATCGTGCTCGCCCGCAACGATGCCTACTGGGGCCCGAAGCCGGCCTGGGACAAGGCGACGCTGCGCCTCTTGACCAACGAGGCGTCGCGCGTGGCGGCGCTGCTCGCCGGCGACGTGCAGATGATCGAGATCATCCCCACCCAGGACATCGCCAAGATCAAGGCCAACAAGGACCTGACGGTTTCGAGCGTGGTCGGCAACCGGCTCATCTATCTGCATGTCGACACCGCCCGCGACCAGAGCCCGTTCGTCACCGACAAGGCCGGCAAGCCACTGGACAAGAACCCGCTGAAGGACGTCAGGGTCCGCCGCGCCATCTCGAAGGCGATCAACCGCCAGGCGGTCGTCGAGCGGCTCATGGAAGGCGAGGCCCTGCCCGCGGGGCAGTTGCTGCCCGAGACCTTCTTCGGCACCTCGAAGAAGCTGAAGCCCGACGCCTATGACGTGGACGGCGCCAAGAAGCTGCTGGCCGAGGCGGGCTATCCCGACGGGTTCGGCCTGACCATCCACGGGCCGAACAACCGCTACATCAACGACGCCAAGATCGTGCAGACCGTGGCGCAGATGCTGTCGCGCATCGGCATCGACGCGAAGGTCGACACCATGCCTAGCAACGTGTTCTTCAGCCGCTCGTCGAAGCTGGAGTTCAGCCTGATGCTGGTCGGCTGGGGGTCGGGCACGGGCGAGACCTCGTCGCCGCTCAAGTCGCTGCTCGCGACCTTCGATCCCAGCAAGGGCTACGGGCCGTCGAACCGCGGCCGCTACTCGAACCCGAAGATGGACGAGGTGCTGACCAAGGCGCTAGCCACCGTCGATGACGCGGCGCGCGAGAAGCTCTTGGCCGAGGCGAGCGAGATCGGCGTCGGCGACCTCGGCATCATCCCGCTGCACTACCAGGTCAATTCCTGGGCGATGAAGAAGGGTCTGACCTACAAGCCCCGCACCGATGAGTACACGCTGGCCCAGGAAGTTAAGCCGGCGACGAAGTAGGGCCGTCGGGACCGCCTGGGGCGCTGCCTCAGGCGGTCCGCCGCCCGGCCTTGTCGAGCGCGTAATAAGCGACCGCGAGGCCCTTGTAGGTCGTCATCCGCTCGAACTTCATTCCGATCTTGGCCATCACGCCCGTGGACGCGACGTTCTGGGGCAGGGCGATCGCCATGACCCGGTCGAGGCCCAGCCGGTCGAAGGCGTGGTCGCGCGCCGCCGCGGCGCCCTCGGTCGCCAGGCCCCGCCGCCAGACCGTGCTGTCCAGGATGTAGAGGATCTCGGTCTCGCCGAACTCGGGCATGTAGCGCAAGCCCAGATGGCCAAGCAGGCGGCCGCTCGCCTTCTCGACCGCCGCCCAGGGGCCGTAGCCTGGATCGCGCCAATGACCCATGAAATGCGCGATCACCCGCATCGCGCCGACCTCGGGCGCCTCGTCGGCCTTGGGAAAAAAGCGCATGACCTCGGGCTTGGCGCGGATCGCGGCATAGGCCGGCACGTCGTCGAGCGTGAACGGGCGCAGGACCAGCCGCGCGGTCTCGATCGTCGCGGGGACGTTGGCGGACGAGGCGGGCACGCCAGTCAGTCGACCATGAACTGCTCTTTGAGAATGCGCTCGCTGAGGTGCTGGTCGGGATCGAACAGCAGGTTCAGCGCCATCTTGCGGTCCGAGCGGATCTTGACCTTGGCGACGTCGCGCACCTCGGTCATGTCGGCCACGGCGCTGACTGGGCGCTTATTCTGCTCCAGGATCTCGATCTCGACCTTGGCCGAGCGGTCGAGCAGCGCGCCGCGCCAGCGCCGCGGGCGGAAGGCGCTGATCGGGGTCAGCGCCAGGATGCCAGCGTTCAGGGGCAGGATCGGCCCGTGCGCGGAGAGGTTGTAGGCGGTGCTGCCGGCGGGCGTGGACAGCAGCACGCCGTCGCAGATCAGCTCCGGCAGGCGGTCGACGCCGTCGATCGTGATCTTGAGCTTGGCGGCCTGGCGCGTTTCGCGCAGCAGCGAGACCTCGTTGATCGCGTAGGCCTCGACCGTGGCGCCGTTGACGCCCTTGGCACGCATCCGGAGCGGGTTGAGCTTTACCGCGGACGCCGCCTCCAGGCGCTCGATCAGCCCCTCGGCCCGGTACTGGTTCATCATGAACCCGACCGTGCCGCGGTTCATGCCGAAGATCGGCACGCCGCGCGTCATATTGTTGTGCAGCGCCTCGAGCATCAGCCCGTCGCCGCCCAGCGCCACGATCACGTCGGCCTCGCGTTCGTTGACGTGGCTGTAGCGCTCCTGGAGCTCCGCGAGGGCGGCTTGCGCGGCCTCGCCGCGGGCAGCGACGAAGGCGATCTTGTTGTAGGGCATCGAGCCTCGATCCGGAACTGGTGGGAGAAATTGACCGCGTGGGAGGCCGCAGTATAGCCTCGCCGGCGAGCGGGACCAATCGGCGCGCTTGCGCGCTATCAGGACGAGGGGAGGTTGACGATGCGACTTGGCGCAAGGGTGCCCATGGCGGCGCTGGCGGCGACACTGTCGGCGGCGCTGCTGCTGGCGGCCGGGGGCGACGCGGCGGCGCAGAACACGGTGACGCCGGCGCCCTCCGCGGGCGCGACGGCGGCGCCGTCGACCGAGGGGACGGCGGCCACGCCCGAGGTGGTCGCGGCGGCGAAGAAGGACCGCCATGCCGGCTACTACTACCCCAAGGACGTGACGGTCGAGGAATACGTGGCGCGCGCCAAGGCGCTGCCGGCCATGGACCGCAAGGCGCGCATCGAATTCACCAACCAGCTCAATCTTCAGGTGCTGGCGAAGCCCTATCCGCCGCCCTTCGTGCTCTACAGCAAGGGCGACCAGGCCGAGAAGGCGATCCTGGTCGCGACCGCCGACGACTTCGTCGGCACGCTCTACCGCATGCGCGCCTTCCTGGCGCTGATGACCACCCTGGCGCGGCAGACCGACCTGTTCAAGGAATACAAGGTCGACGACCTGTTCACCTTCTTCGACCAGCTGAAGCTCCTGGGCTTCGAGCAGCTCACGGTGAGCGACGGCAAGAACTACGCGCACCAGGTGAAGCTGAAATAGGGGCGCCGCCGCCCCAGGGACCCGATGCCCGCCTGGATCTTCATCACCTGTCTGGGCGTCGCGCAGATCCTGGCCTGGGGAACGTCCTACTACCTCTCGGCGGTGCTGGCGAAGCCGACCGCGGTCGCGACCGGCTGGTCGCTGACCTGGGTCGTCGGCGGCTTCACCGTGGCGCTGCTGGCCGCGGCGGTGGTGTCGCCCAGGGTCGGGCGCACGATCGACCGCCATGGCGGCCGGCCGGTGCTGGCGGCGGGGGCGACGCTGACCGCGCTCGGCCT
>JAEULC010000205.1 GCA_016792605.1 Rhodospirillales bacterium | reverse complement strand
CGAGTCGGTGTTCGTCAACGCCTCGACCTGGGCCCTGATGCTGACCGGGCGGATCGTCGGCCCGGAAAGCGACAGCGGCGACTGGTCCGGCATCATGAAGCGCCTGGTCGCGCGCTCGGGCGAGCCGGTGATCCGCGCCGCCGTGGTCCAGGCGATGCGGATCATGGGCCGCCAGTTCGTCATGGGCCGCAACATCGGCGAGGCGCTGGAGCGCGCGGTGGCGGCGGAGAAGCAGGGCTATCGCCACAGCTACGACATGCTGGGCGAGGCGGCGCGCACCGCGGCCGACGCCAACCGCTACATGGAGTCCTATCGGTCGGCGATCGCCTCGATCGGCAAGGCCGCGAAAGGCGCGGCCACGATCCACGACGCGCCGAACATTTCGGTCAAGCTCTCGGCCCTGCACCCGCGCTATGAGTTCGCGCAGCGTCACCGCGCCATAGGCGAGCTGGTGCCGCGGCTCGCCGAGCTGTCGCGCCTGGCGCGGGACAATGCCATCGGCCTGACGGTCGACGCGGAGGAGGCCGACCGGCTCGACCTGTCGCTCGACCTGATCGACGCGGTCGCGGGCGATCCCGCCTTGAAGGGCTGGGAGGGCTTCGGCCTCGCGGTGCAGGCCTACCAGAAGCGCGCCCCGGCGGTGATCGACTGGCTGGCCGACTGCGCCCACCGCCACAACCGCCGGCTGATGGTGCGGCTGGTTAAGGGCGCCTACTGGGACAGCGAGGTGAAGCGCGCGCAGGAACGCGGCTTCGAGGCCTACCCGGTCTTCACCCGCAAGGCGTCGACCGACGTGTCCTACCTCGCCTGCGCAAGGGCGCTGATCGCCGACCAGCAGGCGTTCTATCCCTGCTTCGCCACGCACAACGCGCACACCGTCGCCGCGGTCATGGAACTGGCCGGCAATCGCCGCGACTGGGAGTTCCAGCGCCTGCACGGCATGGGCGAGGCGCTCTACGAGGAAGTGGTCGGCAAGGACCGTTTCGACCGGCCGTGCCGCGTCTACGCGCCGGTCGGCGGGCACGAGGAGCTGCTGGCCTACCTCGTGCGCCGGCTGCTCGAGAACGGCGCCAACACGTCGTTCGTGAACCGGCTGGTCGACGAGAAGGCGCCGATCGACACGATCATCGCCGATCCCGTCGCCGAGGTGCGGCGCCTGCAGTCCAAGCCGCATCCCCGCATCCCGCTGCCCATCGGTCTCTACGGGCCTGAGCGGCCGAACAGCACGGGCATCGACCTCAGCGACCCGGCGCTGATGGTGCCGCTCGCCAAGGCCATGGAGCAGGCCGATACCGGCCGCTGGCTGGCGTCGCCGGTGATCGGCGGCGTGGCCAAGCGCGGCAAGGCCGAGAAGGTCACGAGCCCCGCCGACCGCAACCGCATAGTTGGCGAAGTCGCGACCGCCGACGGGGCGATGGTGCAGGATGCGATCCAGCGCGCCCACCGCGCCCAGGCCGCCTGGGATGCGACGCCTGCCGCCGAACGCGCGGCCTGCCTGAACCGCGCCGCCGACCTGATGGAGCAGAACCGCGCCGAGCTGATGGCCTTGGCCGTGCGCGAGGCCGGCAAGACCATCGGCGACGCGCTGGCCGAGCTGCGCGAGGCGGTCGATTTCTGCCGCTACTACGCCGCCCGCGCGAACGACGATTTCAGCCAGCCCCAGGCACTGCCCGGCCCGACTGGCGAGCTCAACTCGATCGCCTTGCATGGCCGTGGTGTCTTTGCCTGCATCAGCCCCTGGAACTTCCCGCTGGCGATCTTCATGGGCCAGGTCTCGGCCGCGCTCGCCGCGGGCAACAGCGTGATCGCCAAGCCGGCCGAGCAGACCCCGCTGATCGCCGCCAAGGCGGTCGAGCTGCTGCACCGCGCGGGCGTGCCGGGCGACGTTCTGCACCTGCTGCCGGGCAGCGGCGAGGTGGTGGGCGCGGCGCTGGTGCGCGACCCGCGCGTATCGGGCATCGCGTTCACCGGCTCGACCGAGGTCGCCAAGGCGATCTCGCGCGTGCTCGCCGACCGGCCGGGCCCGATCGTGCCGCTGATCGCCGAGACCGGCGGCCAGAACGCGATGATCGTCGACAGCTCGGCCCTGCCCGAGCAGGTGACCAACGACGCCATCGTCTCGGCCTTCCATTCTGCCGGCCAGCGCTGCTCGGCACTGCGCGTGCTGTTCGTGCAAAAGGACATCGCCGACCGGCTGGTGACGATGATCGCCGGGGCGATGGACGACCTGGTCGTCGGCGACCCCTCGCTGCTCTCGACCGATGTCGGACCCGTGATCGACCAGGACGCCCGGGCTGTGCTGGAGCGCCATGCCGAGCGCATGGGGCGCGAGGGCAAGGTGCTGAAGCGCTGCAAGCTGGTGGCGGGGACGGAAGGGGGCACCTTCTTCGCCCCGATGCTGGTCGAGATCGACGGGCTCGCCCGGCTGGAGCGCGAGGTCTTCGGCCCCATCCTGCACGTGATCCGCTACGAGGCCGACAAGCTCGACCAGGTGCTCGACCAGATCGCCGCCACGGGCTACGGCCTGACGCTGGGCGTCCACAGCCGCATCGACGAGACGATCCGCCACGTCGTCGGCCGCCTGCCGGTCGGCAATGCCTACGTGAACCGGTCGATGATCGGCGCGGTGGTCGGCGTCCAGCCTTTCGGCGGCGAGGGCCTGTCGGGCACCGGCCCCAAGGCCGGCGGCCCGCGCTACCTGCACCGCTTCGCGACCGAGCGCACCCTCTCGATCGACACCACGGCCGCCGGGGGCAATGCGAGCCTGCTGTCGCTGGACGAGGGGGCGTAGGGGCGCTCCCCCAGCCGAATCGCCTCTTGGAGCCCTGCGGCCGCCCGTGTAGCTTCCCGTGGGGGCTTGGGAGGCCCCGGGTGTGGACTCTTCAGCTTGGCGCGGATTTTGGCGGATTTCGGCGGTTTCGGTCTTGCTGACGGGGCTGGCCGCCTGCGCGTCGCCGACCACCCAGTCCGTCACCTCGCTGGGCTGGATCGAGGAGAAGGGCAACCCGCCGCCGTCGATCGAGCGCTTCACCGTCTGCCATGACTATGGCTGCGCCAATCGGACCGTCGTGAGC
>JAEULC010000195.1 GCA_016792605.1 Rhodospirillales bacterium | reverse complement strand
TCCTGCCCGCCGGGCCGCCCGGCAGGCCGCCGGGCACGCGCACAGCCCGGCCGGGAGCCCCTGGCTCCGCCCTCTTGGCCTGCGCCGCGCGCCGAAGGCGCGATTCCACCAACTTGTTCAAATGTTTCAGCCCTAACCCCACATTTAGTATAGCTGCCTGGAACTTACCCACAAGCGCTTCCGAATCGCGCATTTCCGGGGCCAGCATCCGGGCCAAGTAACCGCGATTCCCGTTGCAAGTCGGGAGGCAGAAAAACCGCAGAAAACCGAAGAAAATGGATTCCCGACGAAGAAGAGCGGGCACGTATCGGGGTCTTTGTCCGTGGTGGCCCGGACCGGCCGGCGGGCGGATATCTGGCTAGCCCCCGGGGCGATTTGAGCCAGGCGAATGGCAGGGTGATTCGTTTTCCCCAGTTCTGGCCGGGTCGGTCTATCCCCAGAACTACCCCCAGGTGTACCGCCGGCCGAGGGGCGCAATGGCCCCTTGTGCCGCCATTCGTTGACACGGGCAGGGTCGGCCCGGATACTTCGCGGCTTCGCTGCGGCCCCAATCGAACCACCGGGATCCGGCCGGATGCTGGTCCCGGGCAGTGGCGTTTTCGTCAACCAGTGGAGCGTGTTGTGATTCCTGCCGTCATGCCGACCTATGCGCGGGTGGACCTTGCCATCGAGCGGGGCGAAGGGTGCTGGCTCTTCGGCGGCGACGGGCGACGTTACCTCGACTTCACCAGCGGCATCGCGGTCACGGCGCTGGGCCACTGCCATCCGCACCTGGTGAAGGCACTGCAGGACCAGGCGGCGACGCTGTGGCACTGCTCCAACCTGTTCCGCATCCCCGGCCAGGAGAAGCTGGCCCAGCGCCTGGTCGACAACACCTTCGCCGACACGGTGTTCTTCACCAACTCCGGCGTCGAGGCGATGGAGTGCTCGATCAAGGTGGTGCGCAAGTACCACGACGACACGGGCAATCCCGGCCGCTTCCGCATCATCACCTGCGGCGGCGCGTTCCACGGGCGCTCGCTTGCCACGCTGGCCGCCGGCCGCCAGGAGAAGTACCTCAAGGGCTTCGAGCCGATGGTCGAGGGCTTCGACCAGGTCTCCTTCGGCAACCTCAACGAGATGCGCGCGGCGATCAGCGACGACACCGCGGCGATCCTGGTCGAGCCGGTGCAGGGCGAGGGCGGCATCCGCGTCGGCAGCGTCGACTACCTGAAGGCGCTGCGGCAAATCTGCGACGAGTTCGGCCTGCTGCTGATGTATGACGAGGTGCAGTGCGGCGTCGGCCGCACCGGCAAGCTCTTCGCCCATGAATGGGCAGACGGCGCCGCCAAGCCCGACGTCATGGCGATCGCCAAGGGCATCGGCAGCGGCTTTCCGGTCGGCGCATGTCTGACCACCGAGAAGGTCGCCAAGGGCATGACCTATGGTACCCATGGCACGACCTTCGGCGGCAACCCGCTGGCGATGGCGGCGGCCAATGCGGTGCTCGACGTCGTGCTGGCGCCGGGATTCCTCGAGGGCGTGCAGGCGCGGTCCAAGGTGTTCCGCCAGCGCCTGGAAGCGATCGCGAAGAAGCATCCCAAGGCGATCGACGAGGTGCGCGGCTCGGGCCTGCTGCTCGGCATCAGGTGCGTGCAGCCGAACGGTCAGATGGTCGACGCGCTGCGCGCCGAGGGCCTGCTGGCGGTCGGCGCCGGCGACAACGTGGTGCGCATCCTGCCGCCGCTGACCGCGTCGCCGGAGGAACTCGAGCAGGGCGCCCAGATGATCGAGCGGGCGGCCGCAAAGCAGGCAGCCTCCGCCGGATCGGCGTAATGCCCGCCCGTCACTTCCTCGACCTCGACCAGTTCGCCCCCTCGACGCTGCGGCAGGTTCTTGACCGCGGCAAGGCCCTGAAGGCGGACAAGACGCCCAAGGACCGGCCGCTCGCGGGCAAGACGCTGGCGATGCTGTTCGATAAGCCCAGCTTGCGCACGCGGGTCTCGTTCGAGGTCGGGATGCGCCAGCTCGGCGGCGAGGTGGTGCTGCTGTCCCAGCGCGACACGCAGCTCAGCCGCGGCGAAACCATGGCCGATACGGCGCGCGTGCTGTCGCGCTATGTCGACGCGATCATGATGCGCACGACCTCGCGCAAGAACCTCGAGGAGATGGCGGCGCATGCGACCGTGCCGGTCATCAACGGCCTCACCGACGATTCGCATCCCTGCCAGATCATGGCGGACATGCTGACCTTCGAGGAGCACCGCGGCCCGGTGAAGGGCAAGGTCATCGCCTGGTCGGGCGACGGCAACAACGTCGCCGCTTCGTGGATCCACGCCGCGGTGAAGTTCGGGTTCGAGCTGCGGCTCGCCTGCCCGAAGGAGTTGCAGCCGCCCAAGCACCTGCTCGACTGGGCAAAGGCCCAGGGCGGCAAGGTGGTGCTGCTCGACGACCCCTATGCGGCGGTGAAGGAGGCGGACTGCGTCGTTACCGACGCCTGGCTGTCGATGGGCGACGAGAACAAGGGCGAGACGAGCAACCGGCACAACCTGCTGGCGCCTTTCCGCGTCGACGACCGGCTGATGGACGCGGCCAAGAAGGACGCCATCTTCATGCATTGCCTGCCGGCGCATCGCGGCGAGGAAGTCACCGCGGCGGTGATCGACGGGCCGCGGTCGGTGGTATGGGACGAGGCCGAGAACCGCCTCCACGCGCAGAAGGCGATCCTCGCCTGGTGCCTGGAATGACCGCGGCGGCGCTGTCCGGCGCCGCCGCAGGCGCTGCCCGCGATGCCCCCAGCGGCCCTAGGGCCGACGATCTGGTCCTGCCGTTCCAGATCGACGCCCAGGGCCTGCGCGGCCGGCTTGTGCGGCTGGGCGGCGCGCTGGATGCGATCCTGACCCGTCACGACTATCCAGCGCCCGTGGCCCAGCTTCTGGGCGAGGCGCTGGTGCTGGCGGCCGCGCTGGCAGCCACCCTGAAATACGACGGCGTGTTCACGCTGCAGACCAAGGGCGACGGCCCCGTGGCGATGATGGTGGCGGACGTCACCACGGCCGGCGCGATGCGCGGCTATGCCCAGGTCGACCGCGACAAGCTGGCGGCAGCCCTGGCGCGTCCGGGGCCGGCGATCGCCGACGATCCGGTTCCGCGGCTGCTGGGCGCGGGCTACCTTGCCTTCACCGTCGACCAGGGCGCGGACACCGAGCGGTACCAGGGTATCGTCGAGCTGACCGGCGCAACGCTCAGCGACTGCATGCATCACTACTTCCGCCAGTCCGAGCAGTTCCAGGCCGCGATCAACCTGGCGGTCGGGCAGGTCGATACCCCCGAGGGCCGGCAATGGCGCGGCGGTGCGGTCATGATCCAGCGGCTTCCCGATGCCCAGGGAGCCGACCTGGACGAGAACGAGGAAGGCTGGCGCAATGCCATGGCGATGATGGCGAGCTCGACCCGCCGCGAGCTGCTGGACGCTGCCCTGGCGCCGGAGGCATTGCTGTACCGCCTGTTCCATGAGAGCGGCGTGCGCGTCTACCGCGACAAGCCGGTCGTTGACCAGTGCCGTTGCTCGCGCGAGCGGGTCGTGGGCATGCTGCGCGGCCTGCCGCGCGACGATCTCGCGGAGCTCAAGGTCGACGGCCGGTTCATCGTCACCTGCGAGTTCTGCAACCGGCAATACCCGATCGGCGAGGCAGAGCTGTCCGCCTCGGCGGCCGCATCATGACGCGGCCCCGGCGTCATCATCACGCCAAGATCGGGGATCAGCATAGGTCAATGGATATGCCGAGCCCTTCCCTGTCCCGGCGGGGTGCGCTGCGCGGGCTTGTCGCCGGCGTGCTGGTGCCGGCCCTGGCCCTGCCGGTCCTGTCGCCGGCGGCACGCGCGCAGGAAAAGAAGTACCCCGAGATCACCTTCGTGAACTCGCCCAGCATCGCGATCGACGTGCAGCAGGTCGAGATCACGCGGGAATACGTGTCGCGCGGCGCCAAGCCGAACGTCGAGCACCTGTTCCCGGTGACGCCGAACGACGCGGTGACGCGCTGGGTCGGCGACCGGCTGGTGCCGGTCGGCCGCTCGCGCCTCGTGCGGGTGGTGGTCAAGGACGCGTCGGTCGTCGAGGTGCCGCTGGAGAAGACCGGCGGCATCAAGGGCTGGTTCACGACAGACCAGGCCGAGCGCTACGACGCGACGATGGAAGTGGTGGTCGAGATCCGCAGCGACGTTGGCCGTGACGCCTATGCCAGCGCGCGCGTGAAGCGATCGCAAACGATCGAGGAAGGCGCTTCGCCGGCCAAGCGCCGCGAGGTCTGGTACGCCATGACCGAGCGTTTAATGGCGGATCTCGACAAGGAACTGGAGCGCTCGATGCGCCAGTACCTGTCGCCCTACCTGCGCTAGCCAGCTGTTCGGCACTGCTAGCTGTTCGAGAGCCGCCCCGAGCCGGTATCGCCGATCATTGCCAGGAACTCGCGCCGCGTTGCCTGGTCGTCGCGGAACGCGCCTAGCATCCGGCTGGTGACCATCGTGACGCCGGGCTTGTGCACGCCGCGGGTGGTCATGCACTGGTGGGCGGCCTCGATGACCACCGCGACGCCCAGGGGCTGCAGCACCTCCTGGATCGCGTTGGCGATCTGGGCCGTCATCTTCTCCTGGATCTGCAGGCGCTTGGCATAGGCCTCGACCACGCGCGCGAGCTTGCTGATGCCGACCACGCGGTGCTTGGGCAGGTAGGCGACATGGGCCTTGCCGAGGATCGGCACCATGTGGTGCTCGCAGTGCGATTCGAACCGGATGTCCTTCAGCACGACCATCTCGTCGTAGCCGTCGGTCTCCTCGAAGGTGCGGCGCAGGGTTTCCGCCGGCTCGCTGTCGTAGCCCGCGAAGAATTCCTCGTAGGACCGGACGACGCGGCTCGGCGTGTCGACTAGGCCCTCGCGGTTCGGGTCGTCGCCGGCCCAGCGGATCAGGGTGCGGACCGCTGCCTCGGCCTCGGCGCGCGAGGGGCGTTCGACGGCAGCGGCTAGGGCGGGGCTGCTGGACGGAGATGCTCGGCCGCGCACGGCGGCGCTGGCTGCGCGTTGGGTTGGCATAGTCGATCCTTCTTGTCTTGCGTTTCCGGGCAGGGATGCTCCGGATACGGCGCGCGCACGGATTCAGTTCAGTCGCATCACCTGATGCGGACTATCGAGCGAGAAGGCGGGGATCGCCACGTCGAACCGCTCGCCGTTCTCGCGCTCCATCTGGTAGCTCCCGG
>JAEULC010000193.1 GCA_016792605.1 Rhodospirillales bacterium | reverse complement strand
GGCGCAGCGCGGAAGATGTCGCGGCGCCGGTCGCGGCGGGCAGGAACCAGTCGGTCAGCAGCGCCGCCTCGTTCAGCAGGCGCTCGTCGTCATAGGCCGGGACGCCGGCCGCGTCCGCCGGACGGAAGCGCCGCTGCAGTTCGACCAGCACGTCGACCGCCAGCGCGTAGAGCTGCGCCTCGTCGTGCCCGCGTGCCAGAAGGCGCGTGTAGGTGTCGTCGCCCAGATCCTCGATCAGCAGCAGGCCTTGCGCCGGGTCTTCCGCCAGGATCGCCGGGGCGCTGAAGCCGAGTCTGCCCAGAAGGCGCGCGATCCGCACGTAAGGACGCACGTCCTCCTTGTCCGGCGGCGCGTCCATCAGCATCGCGCGCCGGTCGCCGAGAAACAGGCGGTGGTAGCGCCGGAAGGACGCATCGCCGGGCAGCGCCTCGCGCCGGGCCGCGCCCCAGCCGGCCGCGCCCAGAAACGCCTCGGCGACCTTCGCGCGGTCAGGCGACATCGGCGATCCGCTCGGCCCAGGCGCCATGCCCGGTCAGGATGGCGACGCGCGCCCCGTCCGTCGCGCCATAGGCGAGCGCGAGGTCGAGCCGGTCCTTGGGCAGGTGCTGCCCCAGCCGGTCGGGCCATTCGATCAGGCAGATGCCCTCGGCAAGGGCCTCGTCCAGCCCCAGCTCGATCGCGTCGTCCGCGTCGGAAATCCGGTAGAGGTCGAAATGCCAGACCGCGACCGGGCCGAGCGCATAGGTCTGGACCAGGGTGAAGGTCGGGCTCGGCACTTCCGAAGGCGGGTTTACGCCGTGGCGCCGGGCGAGCGCGGCGATGAAGCCGCGCGCGAAGGCCGTCTTGCCGGCGCCGAGCGGGCCCTGGAGCGCGATCACGTCGCGCCTCATCGCCTTGGCCGCCAGGATCTCGCCCAGGCGCAGAGTCGCGGCCTCGTCGGGCAGATCCAGGGTACGGACCGTGTCCGGCAGGGAGGCTGAGGTGGCGGCGGCGGTGATCATAGGGCTGCGGTTCTAGCGGGCCGCAGCGGCGCGCGCAACGGCGCGAAATTCCCCTCTGGCGCAAGGGGTTGCGCAGCGCCAGCGCGCGCCGCATGGTAGCGCCTCCCGTCCCCAGCGCCGCAGAGTCGCCATGTCAGGACCGTCCGCGCCGCATTCCACCGATATCGCCGTGATCGGCGCCGGGCCGGTCGGGCTGTTCGCCGTGTTCGAGTGCGGCATGCTCAAGATGCGCTGCCATGTCTTCGACGCGCTGAACGCGCCGGGCGGGCAGTTGACCGCGCTCTATCCCGAGAAGCCAATCTTCGACATCCCCGGCTATCCGCGCATCGACGCGGCGGCACTGGTCGACCGCCTGATGGAGCAGGCCCAGCCCTTCCATCCCGTCTTCCACCTGGGCCAGCAGGTCACCGGCCTGACCCAGACGGCCGACGGCAGCTTCCGGCTGACCACCAGCGCCGGAACGGTCGTCGAGGCGCGCGCGGTGCTGATCGCCGCCGGCGCCGGCGCCTTCGGCCCCAACCGCCCGCCGCTCCCGGGCATCGAGGCCTACGAGGGCGGCGCGGTGCGCTACCTCGTGACGAAGCGCGAGGAGTTCCGCGGCAAGCGCGTGGTGATCGCCGGCGGCGGCGATTCTGCCGTGGACTGGGCGATCTCGCTGGCCGAGCTTGCAGCGCGCGTCATGGTGGTGCACCGCCGCGACAAGTTCCGCTGCGCGCCCGAGAGCGCCCAGCGGATGAAGGCGCTGGCGGCAGCGGGGCGCATCGAGATGGTCGTGCCCTTCCAGCTCGACGGGCTGGAGGGCGACGATGGCAGGCTCGGCGCCGTGATCGTCAAATCGCTCGACGGCGCCACCAAGCGGCTCGAGGCGGACTTCCTGCTGCCCTTCTTCGGCCTGGCGATGACGCTCGGGCCGATCGCGGACTGGGGGCTCGGCCTCGAGCGCAACCACATCGCGGTCGACCCCGCGACCTGCGCCACCTCCATTCCCGGTATCCACGCGGTCGGCGACATCGCGACCTATCCAAGGAAACTGAAGCTGATCCTGACCGGCTTCGCCGAGGCCGCCCAGGCGGCGCACGCCATGCACCCCCGCGTGCATCCCGGCGAGGCACTGCATTTCGAGTATTCGACCAGCAAGGGCGTGCCCGCGGGCTGAACGCAGACGCCGTCCTCCTCCCGTATCGCAGCGTGAACTAGGTCGCAGACCCGAGCGACCCGGCCAGGTCTAGTACGGCCAACTCACCCATCTTCCGAGGAGGAGGACAGCTATGTACGACAAGATCGTGGCGCGCCCGTCGGCCGCCAGTTTTTCCGCCCCGCAAGCCGTCACGCACGGATGGAGCCTGCGCCGCATCGGCAAGGCGATCCTGGCCTGGTACCAGTTCCGCCAGTCGCGCCGCGAGGCCCTGTCGCTCGACGACCGCATGCTCGAGGACGTCGGCCTGACCCGGATGGACCTGCGCCGGTCCGGCTATTTCGACACCTGGGGACGCTAGCGCGTCAGAGGGTTTCGGCCGGCGCCATCGCCTCGGCGGCGCCGGTGATCGCCTGGAACAGCTTCTCCACCACGGGCGGCGGCAGGTCACGCGCGATCACGACCAGCCGCGTGCGGTGGTCGTCGCTCGGCCATGCCTCGAGCATCACCGGCGGGTGAAACACGTGCTGCACGCCGTGGATCACGATAGGACGCGCTTCGCCCGCCACGTCGACGATACCCTTCAGCCGCAGCACGTCGGCGCCGTGGCGCATCAGCAGCGTGTCGATCCAGGTCGCCAGCGCCTCCCACACCACCGGCTTGTCGTGGTTGAAGCAGAAGGCGCGGATGCGCGCGTCATGGCGGTTGACGTCCAGCGTGTCGTGGTCGTGGCCATGATCGTCGTGGTGATGGTCGTGCGCATGGTCATGGCCATGGTCGTGATCATGGTCATGATGGTGCCCTTGATGGTCATGGTCATGACCATGATGCTGGGCGCCGTGCTGTTCATAGGCCTCGGCCTTGAGCCAGGCCTGCACGTCGGCCGTCTTGCGCCTGGGGTCGTAGAGCCCGGCGTCGAACAGCCGGTCAGGCTCGATTTTGCCATGCGCGACCGGAAAGATCGGCGCCGCCGGGTTGAGCCGCCGCAGGCGCGCTTCCAGCGACTTGACCTGCGCCGGCGTCGCCAAGTCGCACTTGGTCAGCAGCAGGCGGTCGGCGACCGCCGCCTGCTTCACCGACTCCGCGTGCTCGTCGAGCTGTGTCGTGCCGTTGATCGCGTCGACCGTCGTCACCACGCCATCGAGGCGGAACCGCGCCGAGACCAGCGGATCGTTCATCAGCGTGTGCAGCACCGGGGCCGGGTCGGCCAAGCCCGTGGTCTCGATCACCACGCGGTTGAACTCCGGCACGTCGCCGCGCACGCGCTTCAAATAGAGGTCGCGCAGCGCCGTCACCAGGTCGCCCCGCACCGTGCAGCACAGGCAGCCGCTGTTCAGCACCACCATGTCCTCGCTGGCCTTGGCGACCAGCAGGTGGTCCAGCCCAATCTCGCCGAATTCGTTGATGATGACCGCCGTGTTGGCCATGCCGGGATGCTGCAGCAGTTCGCGCAGCAGGGTGGTCTTGCCGCTGCCGAGGAATCCGGTCAGGACGGAGATCGGCAGGCGCTCGAGGCTCTGGTCGTTCATGACGGGGAGCTTAGCAAACCGCGCTCGGCTGCGATACGATCCGGGCATCGCAGGAGCACGGAGAGAATGCATGGCCGCCACGCGCCGCAAGCCCGCCAAGCGTAAGTCCCTCGCGCGCAAGTCAGGCCGCCCGCCGGTCGAGGTGGCGCGGATCGACCACATCGTGCTGCGCGTGCGCGACGTGCCGTGCGCAATCAAGTTCTATCGCCAAGTCCTGGGCTGCGCCGTCGCCCACCGCCAACCGAAGCTGGGGCTGGTGCATCTGCGCGCCGGGGCTTCGATGATCGACCTGATCACGCTCGACGGACCGCTCGGCCGCATGGGCGGCGCGGCGCCCTTGAAGAAGGGCCGGCGCAACCTCGACCACTTCGCGCTGCGCGTGGAGCGGTTCGACGAGCCTGCGCTGCGCCGGCACCTGGCCCGGTTCGGCATCGACATGGGGCAGCCGGCCAGGCGCTACGGCGCCGAGGGCGAGGGCCTGTCGGTCTATTTCAGCGACCCCGAGGGCAATGTCATCGAACTGAAAGGACCGGCCGCCAGGACCTGACCTTTCGTATCGTGGCCGCTGCGCGGCGGCGCGTTTATTGTGTCGCGGCGCGGGGCGGAATGTTATGGTCCGCCCGCCGTCGGGTCGCCTCCGGCAGCGCCAGAATCCCAGGGAAACGCAGGCCGGACCGCACGTGGACGTCAATCAACTCATCGCCGACTACGGCGGCTGGTTCTATGCGATCACCTTCCTGTGGACCTTCCTCGAAGGTGAAACTTTTGTAATCTTCGCCGGCGCCGCCGCGCACCAGGGCCTGCTGAATATCCACTACCTGATCGCCGCGGCGTGGATCGGCAGCTTCGCCGGCGACCAGATGTACTTCTTCATCGGCCGCAAGTGGGGCCCGAAGCTGCTCGAGCGCTTCCCGCGCCAGAAGCCGGCCGTGGATCTCGCGCTGGGGTTCCTGCGCAAATACAACACCTGGTTTATCCTGACCTTCCGCTTCATCTACGGCATCCGCAACGTCAGCTCCTTCGCCATGGGGCTGAGCGGCCTGTCGTACGTCCGGTTCCTGATCCTCAACTTCATCGCGGCGGGCGTCTGGGCAATCACCTTCGCCGGCGCCGGCTACCTGCTGGGCCAGGTGTTCGAGGCGGTGCTGGGCAACCTGGCCGAGAAGTTCGGCCTGGTGATGCTGGGCGTTTTCCTGCTGGTAATCTCCGGCGTGGTGATCATGCACAAGCGCCTGCAGCAGCGCGAAGCGGCGCTGCTGGCCAAGAAGCTTGCCGAGGAGAAGGAAAAGGAAAAGGCGCCGGGCGAGGCGGCGTAGAACCGCCTAGCTTCCGGTGAACTTGGCCGGTCGCTTGCCCATGAAGGCGGCGACGCCCTCGCGATAGTCCGCGGTCCTGCCGGCCTGACGCTGCAAGTCGGCCTCGACCGCCAGCTGCCGTTCGATCGTGTTGCCGGCAGATTGGTGCAGCGCCTGCCGGATCAGCGTCAGCCCCTTGGTCGGCTGGGTCGCCAGGTGTCGCGCCAGGGCCTGGGATTCCGCCGCAAGTTTGTCGTCGTCCACCACCTTCCAGATCAAGCCCCAGTCCGCCGCCTGCTCCGCCGGCAGCTTGTCGCCGAGCAGCGCTAGCCCCATCGCGCGCGCGGTGCCGACCAGCCGCGGCAAGAAGTAGGTGCCGCCGCAATCCGGCATCAGGCCGATCTTGCAGAAGGCCTGGATGAAGCTGGCGGATCGCGCCGCCAGCACGATGTCGCAGGCCAGGGCCAGGTTCGCCCCCGCCCCCGCCGCCACGCCGTTGACCGCGCAGACCACCGGCATCTCCAGCGCGCGCAGTGACAGGACCAGCGGGTTGTAGAGCGTCGACAGGGTGTGGCCGAGATCGGGCGGCGCGGCGTCCTTGCCCATCACCCGGTCGCTCAGATCCTGCCCGGCGCAGAAGCCCCGCCCCGCCCCGGTCAAGAGCAGGCAGCGCGCCGTGCCACCCTCGCCCACGCGCTTTACCGCGTGCTTCAGTTCGGCATGCATCGTCGCGGTGAAGCTGTTCAGCTTCTCCGGGCGGTTAAGCGTGATCGTCGCGACGCCGGCCTCCTCGGCGAACAGGATCGAGCTGTAGGACATGCAGGCGGTTCCTTCCCCGGCGCAATGAGGCGGGCATGATAGCCTACGCATCGCGACGGACAGACCCTATACTGCCCGCGGATTGAGCGATGACGGGGATGAAATGACTGCCGCCGATCAAGGCCAGGGCCCTTCCGTGGGCGACTACGCACTGGAGGACCAGATCGGCTATGTGCTGCGCAAGGCGCACCAGCGCGCGACCGCCGTGTTCCTGGCCCGGTTCGGCGAGCCGGAGCTGACTCCGACCCAATGGGCGGCGCTGGTGAAGCTCAGCGACACGGGCGGCGCGTCGCAGAACCAGCTCGGCCGCATGACGGCGATGGACCCGGCGACGATCCAGGGCGTGGTGCGGCGGCTGGAGGAACGACACCTGATCGAGCGCGCGAGCGATCCCGAGGATCGCCGCCGCTCGATGCTGAAGCTGACGCCGCCGGGCGAGGCGCTGGTCGGCCGGCTGCGCGGCGATGCCCACGCGGTCAGCCGCGCCATACTCGAGCCCCTAAGCGGCGAAGAGCGCCAGACCCTGCTGCGGCTGCTGGGCGCCATCTCCTAGAAGCGCGCATCTCCCTGAAATGCGGAGAGCGCGGCACCGTCACCGGCGTCGCGCCCTCCGTTTGGAATCGAAACGGTCTTACTTGTAGGTACGTTCGAAACGGCCCGGCTCGCGGTAGGGCGTGCGGACCTTGTAGGTCGCCTCCTCGCGGGCGTTCGTCTTGCAGCTCTCGCGCTGGACCACGTCGTCGATCTGGTTGCAGGCGCGGATCTGCAGCGCAAGCTGCGAGGTCGAGGGGGTGGGTTCGGCGGCGACGGCGGCGCCGAAGCTGCCAACCAGCAGGACGGCAGCAAGTGCGTAGCGGGTCATGGGTACCTCCTTCATGGAAACGTGGGCGGTCGGTGTAGCGGTTGTTGCGAAGCTGACCCCGATGTCCGGGGGCCGGCTTCGATGCGCGCGACTATCGCCTCGCTTCGGCCTCACGCTGGGTCACGGGCCCGTCAGGATTTCTGCGTCCCGGTCAGGGGAGCCATGCATTTGTGTATCGATCATTATTTAACGGTCGGCCTTGCAATCGCCCGCCTTGACACCATGCCGCGTTTCCGCCCTAATCAT
>JAEULC010000174.1 GCA_016792605.1 Rhodospirillales bacterium | reverse complement strand
GGCCGGCCGGCGAAGTTCTACGACACGCTGCGCGCCCTCGGCGCCAAGCTGGTGGCGACGCGTGACTTTGCCGACCACTATCGCTACAAGCCCGAGGACATCATGGCGATGGTCGATCACGCGAGGGCGCGGGACGCGGTGCTGATCACGACGGCAAAAGACGCGGTGCGCCTGCCGCCGGGCGCGCTCAACATGGTGCACGTGCTGCCGGTCGAGCTTGCCTGGCACGACCCGGCGGCGCTCGACGCGCTGCTGGATCGCGCGCTCTCCCGGAGCGCGCGGTAGCGCATGGCCGCGATCGGCGACTGGTGGCGCGCCTACGTGCTCCGGCCCGTGCGCGGCTGGGGCATGATCGGGCTGATGGAGACGATGCGCGCCTTTCCCTTGCGCGCCGCCACCGACGGCGTCGCCGCCGTCGCCCGCCGCCTGGGTCCCCATTTCGGCGTCAGCAACGTCGCGCGCCGCAACCTCGACCGCGCCTTTCCCGACCTCGCCAAGGATCGCCGCGAAGCCATCCTGGTCGCGATGTGGGACAATCTCTCGCGCACGGTGTGCGAGTACGCGCACCTGAAGACCATCGTCGACGACGCCGGCAGCCGGGTCGAGATCGTCGGCGGCGAGCATCTCGATGCGCTCGCGGCGGACGGCAAGCCCGGCATCGTGTTCTCGGCGCACCTGGCGAGCTGGGAGATGGTCACGCTGGCGGCGCGCCTGCGCGGCGTGCCCGACCTGCACGTCGTCTACCGCAACGCCAACAACCTGATCCTCGACGAATACATCCGCAAGCTGCAGTCGGTCAGCGGCGTCACCCTGATCCGCAAGGGCATCCGCGGCGCGCGCAAGCTCTTGCAGGTGATGCAGGGCGGAGGCCACGTCATCATGCTGGTCGACCAGAAGATGAACGAGGGCATCGCCGTGCCGTTTTTCGGCCGACCGGCGATGACCGCGCCGGCGCTGGCCCAGCTCGCGCTGCGCTTCCAGTGCCCAGTCGTGCCGGCCCATGTCGAGCGCCTGGGCGACACGCGCTTCCGCGTGGTGATCGAGCCGCCGCTGCCGCTGCCCGACAGCGGCAACCGCGAGGCAGACGTGCTGGCGCTGATGACCGAGGTCAACCTGAAGATGGAGGGCTGGATCCGCGCCAGGCCCGAGCAATGGCTGTGGCTGCACCGCCGCTGGCCGAAGGAAGACGCCTAGAGCCGCTTCGAGTAGACCGCCTTGCCGTCGCCGGGCGCGTAGAAGTCCTGGAACACGTGCTCCAGCGCGTAGCCGCAGGCCTCGTAGAAGAAGCGGGTCGCGTCGTATTGCGGCTTGGCCGAGGTCTCGATGTAGAGCGCCTTGCCGCCCTGGGCGCGCACCGACGCCTCGGCCGCCTCCAGCAGGGCGCGGCCCAGGCCGCCGCGCTGCGCCGCCGCGTCGACTGCGATCCAGTAGAGGTCCCAGCTCGTCAGGCTGCAGGGGATGGGCCCGAAGCAGGCATAGCCGATCGAGGCGCCGGCCTCGCCCTCCTCGCCATCGGCGAAGACGAAGTGGTAGCCGCTGGCCTCCAGCCCCTGGCCGAGACGCTCCTCGACCAGCTCCGCGGCGATGTCGATCTCGTCCGGGCGGAAAAACCCGGTCGAGGTGACGATGCGCCGGACGGCGGCGATGTCGTCGCGGGTCGGCTCGGTGCGGAAGGCGGGCAAGCGGCGGATCAGACCGCGCGGCGGCGGAGCGCGGGGGCCAGGCAGGGCGCGATGATGCGCTCCACCGCCCGGTCGAAGGCGATCCCGGCCTCGTCCAGCATGGCGTGGAAGCCGGCCTCGGGCGTCAGGCAGGGATTAGCGTTGATCTCCAGCACGTGCACGCGGCCCGCGGCGTCGACCCGGAAATCGACCCGGGCATAGCCGCCGAGGTCGAATTCCCGCCAGCAGGCCAGCGCGAGCCGGCGCATCTCCTCGACCAGGCCGGGGGCCACCGTCGAGAGGTCGAAGCTGCGCGGCGTGTGGGTGTAGGCGAAGGACTCCTCCTCCCACTTAGACGCGTAGTCGAGGATGCGCGGGCGGTCGGGCGGGAAGTCGAGGAAAAGAATCTCGGCGACCGGCAGGGTGTCGACGCCGGTTACGGTTTCCAGCAGGGCGACGTTGAACTCGCGCCCGTCGATGAAGGCCTCGGCGAACCAGTCGCCGCCGTGGCGCGCGCGCATCTCCGCGATGCGCCGGCGCGCGGCGGCCAGGCCGTCGACCACCGACCCGGGCTCGATGCCGATCGAGGCATCCTCCCAGACCGACTTGACGATGAACCGCCCGGCCGGGTCGACGGAGCCGTGCGCGCCCCCGGCGTGCTCGCCCCCACCATGCTCACCCGCGTCGTCGATCCAGCCCGCGGTCGGCATGCCGGCCGCGACCAGGCGGCGCTTGGCCATCGGCTTGTTGGAGGTCAGGAATATGGCGCTCGACCCGGCGCCGGAATAGGGCACGCCCAGGCGGTCCAGCACCGCCGGCGCCAGGTGAATGAGCTGCCCGGTGCCGTCCAGGGATTCGACCAGGTTGAAGGCAAAGTCGGGCTTCAGCGCCTTCAGTCGCCGCGCCAGGGCGGCCAGGTCCAGCGTTACCGGCACCGCTGCGGCCTGCCAGCCCAGGCGCTCCAGCGACGCCGCGATGGCGGCGACCTGGAGCAGCGTGTCCTGCTCGTCCGCCGCCGCGCTCGGCGGAATGGCAGCGTGCAGGATGGCCGCCTTCGGCTTCATCAGGCGCGGCATCGGCCTATTCCGCCGCGGCGCGATGGGCCGGGCGCCTTATGCGGCCCGTGCCGATGCGAGTGGCCGCCGACTCGACGATGCGGCGGATCAGCTCGCCATAGGGCCGCCCCGCCTGCTGCCACAGGATCGGCAGGTCGGAGTGGTCGGGATGCAGTCCGGCCAGGGGATTGACCTCGATAAAGTTCATCCGGCCCTGGGCGTCGGCGCGCAGGTCGATGCGCCCGGCATCGCGGCAACCGAGGCAGCGCCAGGCGGTCAGCGCCACCGCCTCGGCCTCGCGCGCCAGGGCGTCCGTGGCCAGGCGATAGATGACGCGCTCCTCGCACTGCTCCTTGTTGACGTAGGAGTAGACGTCGGGCTCGGCGTTGTCCTTCAGGATCACTTCCATGGCGGCGACGGACTCGGCCCGGTCGCCGGTGCCGACCAGGCCGACCGTGAACTCGCGGCCGGGCAGGTAGGTTTCCACGAGGACCGGCTGGTCGTAGCGCCGCAGCAGGTCGAGGCAGACGGACTTCAGCTTGTGGCGGTCCGAAATGCGCGACGCCGGGGTCACGCCCTTGCCGGTGCCCTCGGCCACGGGCTTGGCGAAGAGCGGGTAGGGCAGGCCGACCCGCGCGATGTCGGCCGCAGACTCGATGACCGCGAAATCCGGCGTCGGCACGCCGCAGTCCCGGACCACGCGCTTGGTCATGCCCTTGTGCAGGGTCAGGCCCATGATCATCGGGTCGGAGAAGGTGTAGGCGATGCCGTACGCGTCGAGCAGCGACGGCACCTGGGCCTCGCGCCCCACGCCGTTCAGCCCCTCGGCGATGTTGAACACCAGGTCCCAGCGCTCGCCCTTGGCCAGGCGCTCGGTCAGGCGCCGGATATTGCCGATGCGGACCACCTGGTGGCCGAGCGCCGTGACCGCGTCGTCCAGCGCCTGGATCGTCGCCGGGCTGTCGAACTCGGCGGTCTCTTCCTCGCCATAGCCCTCGGCCAGGTAGTCGCTGCGCAGGTCGTAGGTCAGGCCGACCAGCATGTCTTGGCTCCCCTGTTTTTCCCGCGGCCGCTCGTTGTTGTTATTCGGCCGCCAGCCGCAGGGGCTTCTCGGCGCCCAGCGTGCCGTCCGGATCGGTGTAGCGGTAGATGCCGCCCTCGAAATTCCGGAGAATCAGCTCGTCGCCCTCGCGGCCGACGACGTAGTCCGGCAGGATCGGGATCTTGCCGCCGCCGCCCGGCGCGTCGATCACCAGGTGCGGCACGGCGTAGCCCGTGGTGTGGCCGCGCAGGCCCTGGATGATCGCCAGGCCGGTCGAAACCGGCGTCCTGAAGTGCGACGAGCCCGAGATCGGGTCGGACTGGTAGAGGTAGTAGGGCTTCACCCGGTAGCGCAGCAGCCCGTGCATCAGCGACTTGATCGTCGGCAGGGTGTCGTTGATGCCCTTCAGCAGGACGGTCTGGCTGCCCAGCGGAATGCCGGCATCGGCCAGCCGCGCCGTCGACTCCTTGGTTTCCGGCGTCAGTTCGGCCGGATGGGTCGCGTGCAGGCTTATCCACAAGGGGTGATGCTTGCGCAGCATCTTCACCAGGTCCCTGGTGATGCGCTGCGGCAGGACCATCGGCACCTTGGAGCCGATGCGGATGAACTCGATATGCGGGATGGCGCGCAGGCGGGTCAGCAGCCAGTCCAGCTTCTCGTCCGCCAGGGTCAGCGGATCGCCGCCCGACAGCAGCACGTCGCGCACCTCGGTATGGGCGCGCAGATAGTCCAGCGCCTTCTCCCACTGCGCGTAGCTGAAGCTGTACTCGCCCCCGGCGTCGCCGACCATCCGCGAGCGGGTGCAGTAGCGGCAATAGGTCGAGCAGAAGCCGGTGGTCAGGAACAGCACCCGGTCGGGGTAGCGGTGCACCAGGCCCGGGACGGCGGCGTCGTGGTCCTCGCCCAGGGGGTCGTCGAACTCGCCCGGGGTCTTGATGAACTCGGTGCCGACCGGGATATGGGTGCGCCGCAGCGGGTCCTCAGCGTCGTCCCGGCTCATCAGGCTGGCATAGTAGGGGGTGATCCCGACCGGCAGCGAGCCGGTGTGGCGGGAAACCGCGCTCGCCTCGTCCTCGCTGAGGACGAAGATGCGCTGGAGTTCCTTGAGGGACTTGATCCGGTGCCGGATCTGCCAGCGCCAGTCGTTCCACTCGGCCCGGCTGGCCTGGGGGAAGAAGCGCTGGCGGAATTCGTTGGAAACGTCGCCGACCGGAAAGCGGCTGTTGCCGGAAGCGGGGCGCTTGGTCTTGGCGGGCGGCGGAAACTTTGTCTGGAAGGACGGAGCGGCGTGGGTCGAGCGGTGGGTTTCCGGCGGGGTGGCTGTCGCGGTGGAGGCGCAGGCACCCGAACCGGTGCCGTTACTTGGAGGTTCGGCTTCGATCGACAATCGGTCGTCCATTGGGGCGATTCACTCCGCTGAGGTGCTGACGAGCGCCGCGCTCGTTGGTTCCCTGGCTCGGCGCTCGGGGGGCCCGGCGCTGGAGCAGTCCATCATCGCATCGTGACGGCCCCCCTATTCGCGACAGATAAGACTCGCCCCGAATCTTGTAAAGACCGAATTCGCGTTTCGGTCGTGACCATCGACGAATCGTGAGGCGTCGCCGCGCCGGTCAGAGTCCGCGCGGCAGGTAGAGCGCGAATCGCGCCATCACCAGCATCACGATGCCGCTGACGACGAAGACCCAGGGCAGGGGAAGGAAGCTCAGCAGCACCGCATAGGCCATCGGCGCGGTGATGTCGGAGATCTGGCGGTAGGTCGAATAGACCGTGGCCATCTCGGCGCGCTCGTAGGGGTGGACGGCGCGCAGGAAGCAGATGCCGCCCAGCGCGTCCAGCGCCGTGGCGCAGAAGGCGCCGACGACCAGCAGGACGGCCGCGAGGATCGGCACATGTGCCAGCACCGCGACCAGGATCGTCATGGCCCCGGTCGCGACGTATGCGCCGACCACGATCGGGCGCACGCCGGTCGCCCGCGCCATACGGCCGTACATCATGGCGAAGAACAGCATCGCGTTGCCGGCCGACACCAGGGCCGCGGCGGCCAGCGGCCCGTAGCCGGCATTGACCATGAACAGCGGGCCGTAGATGAAGAACATCGCCCACCAGGTCGAGCGCGAGAAGGCGATGGCATAGGCCAGGCGCATCCGGGGCTGCACCAGGAACCGGCGGACATTGTAGGCGACGCTCGGCGGCGGCTTGGTGGCCGGCGCGACGGCCGGATTGTCCTGGATCCGAAGCAGCCAGAAATAGCCGAGCAGCAGCAGGGCGATGAACGAGGCCATGGCGCAGGCCGCGGGCGTACCGAAGCGCTCGGACACGTACATGCCCAGGATCGGCCCGAACGTCCAGCTCACCCCGCCGAAGACCAGCCGCAGCGGTTCGGTCCGCACCAGCTCGCGCTTCTGGATGTAGTCCATGATGTAGAGGTTGAGCGTGGTGTAGAGCGCCGCCGTCCCGAACACGCGCAGCCACATGCCGGTGGCCAGCCCGGCCAGGCTGGCGGTCGCGATCAGTGCGCCCATCGCGATGAGCGCGCCGCAGCCCAGCGTGTAGATCCAGCGCCGCCGGACCCGCTTCATCAGGCTGGGGATCGACAGGGTCGCGACCAGCCCGGCGGCGCCGACGACCAGGTAGAGCACGCTGACGTCGCGCTCGCTGCGCAGCAGGTGATAGGCCTCGATCGGGATGATCGACACCATCAGCGCGCGCGCCAGCGAATCGAGCAGGAACATCACGCCGAAGACGGTGGCGCCCGGGCCGCCGACGGGCGCGATCAGGGGCGCGAGAAAGCTGGGGCTGGACATCGCCTGCGGTTCATACGCCCGCCACGCTGGCTTGGCCAGCCACCCTATTCGCCGTGGGGCTATTGCGCGTCGAGCCGCTGGGAGTATGTTCGGCCGATGCTGATCGTCACCGCCGCCGCGATCGTCTTGCTGCTAGCGCTGGGGCTGACCGGTCCGCTGAGCCGCCGGCTCGGCCATGCCGCCGCGCCGATCGCCTATGGCGGCGCCTTCGTCGCCTGCGCCGTGCTGGCCGCGATCGGCGTCGCGGCGCTGACCGGCAACGGCTTCGTCCAGGCCCGGCTGCCGGTCGGCCTGCCCTGGATCGAGGCGCGGTTCCGCTTCGACGTGCTGGCCGGGTTCTTCCTCGCCGTGGTCAACCTGGGCGGCGCGATGGCGGCGCTCTACGGCATCGGCTATGGCCGGCACGAGCACGAACCC
>JAEULC010000163.1 GCA_016792605.1 Rhodospirillales bacterium | reverse complement strand
CGACGACGCGGTGCTGTCGGTGCACGAGCTCGCCGGCAAGAACTGGTACCAGCAGAAGACGCAGCGCCTGATCGTCGACGAGATCACGACGGGCATCGACGAACTGGGCGTGCTGCTGATGGGCCACGCCAAGGGCGCCTATTGGTACGGCTCTGTCCTGTCGATCGACCAGGCGCGCAAGCTCGTCCCGTACAACAACGCCACCTCGCTGCAGGTGACGGCGGGCGTGCTGGGCGCGGTGATCTGGGCGATCGAGAACCCGACCGCGGGCGTGATCGAGGCCGATTACATGGACCACGTGCGGGTGATGGACATCGCGCGGCCGTATCTGGGCGACATGGTCGGCAAGTATTCCGACTGGACGCCCCTGCTCGACCGCGGCCGGCTGTTCCCGGAGGACGTGGACAGCAGCGACCCGTGGCAGTTCAAGAATTTCCGCGTCGTCTGACGTTGTTGCTGGCCAGGCGCCGCAAGGCGCCGTTGTTGGGTAAGAAGGAAACCTGACGATGACGAACACGAAGAAGATCCAGAAGTTCCTCGCGCGCCGCGACGTACCGACGCCGTTCCTGGTCATGGACCTGGACCTGGTCGCGGAGAACTACCGCAAGCTGAAGACCGCCGTGCCGCGCGCGGCGATCTACTACGCCGTCAAGGCGAACCCGGCGCCCGAGGTGCTGAAGACGCTGGCCGGCCTGGGCTCGAACTTCGACACCGCCTCGGTCAACGAGATCGACATGGCGCTGGCGTCGGGCGCGTCGGCCGACCGCATCTCCTATGGCAACACGATCAAGAAGGAGGCGGACATCTCGACCGCCTTCGCCAAGGGCGTGCGCCTCTATGCCTTCGACAGCGAGGCCGAACTCGGAAAGCTGTCGCGTTCCGCACCGGGCAGCCGCGTCTTCTGCCGAATCCTGACCTCGGGCGCCGGCGCCGACTGGCCGCTCAGCCGCAAGTTCGGCTGCGAGGTGGCGATGGCCAAGCGCCTGCTGCTGCAGGCCGCCGACCGCGGCGTCGCGCCGCACGGCGTGTCCTTCCATGTCGGCTCGCAGCAGCGCGACCCGAAGCAGTGGGACTCGGCCGTGGCCGAGGCCGCGGAGATGTTCCGCGAGCTGGAACAGCGCGGCGTGACGCTCTCGATGCTCAACATCGGCGGCGGCTTTCCGACGCGCTACCGCAAGAGCGTGGCGGCGATGGCCGAGTACGGCCAGGCGATCGAGGAATCCCTGAACCGGCACTTCGGCAACCGGATCCCCGACATCATTGTCGAGCCGGGCCGCCAGATGGTGGGGGACGCGGGCGTGATCGGCACCGAGGTGGTGCTGGTCTCGACCAAGTCGGACACCGACGCCAGGCGCTGGGTCTATCTCGACATCGGCAAGTTCGGCGGCCTGGCCGAGACGATGGACGAGGCGATCCAGTACCCCATCGTCAGCGCCCGCAAGGGCAAGGCCGAGCGCGTCATCCTGGCCGGCCCGACCTGCGATTCGGCCGACGTGATGTACGAGAAGGCCGACTATCGCCTGCCCATCGACCTCCAGGAAGGCGACCGCCTGGAAATCCGCTCGGCCGGCGCCTACACCACGACCTACGCGGCCGTGGCCTTCAACGGCTTCGAGCCGATCAAGACCTACTGCGTCTGACCTGACGAGCGCGCCCCGCTATCCCTACGGATGGCGGGGCGCGGCTCCTTCCCTTATCCTCGCGCCGCAGCGAGGGGAGGGGACATGGCGAAGCATCTGCGCACGTTGGCGCTCCTGGCGGCATGGTGGCCGGCATCCAGCCTCGCCGACAGGATCGAGGTTCCCGCGCCGGGCTTGGCGCGGGACCGGCCCGCCAGCTTCACCTATCACCTGGACCAGCCGCAGACCGGCACGGGCATGCTCGCCATCGAGTGGAGCGACGTGCATGGCCGCGTCGTGGAGCGGCGTCGCCAGCCGGTGACGCTGACCGGCGGTGCATCCATCGAATTCACGCTCGACCTGCGCCGCGCCGCGGCGATGAAGAACACGGTCTCCGCGGAGCTGACGCTCGATGCGATCCGGGTTTCGGGAGCCGCGGCGCGCCATGCGGGCGCGGCGAAGGCCGACTTCATCGCCACGCCGGACGACGATCCCTGGCGCGACTACCAGGTGATTATGTGGCATGGACGAACCGCCGAGCAGTACGCGGGATTGAAGGCCATCGGCATCAGCGCCGGCATGGTCATTCCCTGGCGCGCCGATCCCGGGCAGGAGATGACCTCGCCGCATATCGCGGCGATGCTGCAGAACGACCTGCGCTGGTACATCGAGAACAGCGCGACCGACTTTTACGCTGCCTATCATCGCTGGACGCCGGGCAAACCGGTGAACTGGCTCTACGAGGAAGCACGGCGGCTCTACCGCGCGAATCCGCAGGACCTTGCCGCGCGAATCCGCGAGCCGAGCCTGGAAGACCCTGCTTGGCGCGCGACGGTCGCCGAGCGGATGCACCGGATCGTCGGGATTCACCGTCCCTACGCGCCGCTCTACTACAGCCTGGCCGACGAGGCGGGCATTGCCGACCTGTCGGCGAACTGGGACTTCGACTTCGGACCGCAGTCGTTGGCGGGATTTCGCGACTGGCTGCGCGGCCGGTACGGCACGCTCGCCGCGCTGAACCGGCAGTGGGGCGCGCGCCACGCGTCCTGGGACGCGATCGTGCCGCCGACCACGACCGAGGCGATGCGGCGGCGGGACCAGAACTACTCGGCGTGGTCGGACTTCAAGGATTGGATGAACGTCAGCTTCGCCGAGGCCGTACGCCATGGCCGCGACGCGGTCCGCGGCGCCGACCCGCGAGCGCTGGCGGCGATCGAGGGGACGCAGGTCTCGGGCTGGGGCGGCTACGACTACGCGCGGCTGGCGCCGACGGTTGACCTGATCGAGATCTACGAAGTGGCGGGCAATGTCGATGTGATGCGCTCGTTCAATCCGACCGCCGTACGCATCAAGACCAGCTTCGACCCGCCGGCGACGGAAGAATTCTGGCTGTGGCAGCACTGGCTGCGCGGCGGGCGCGGCGCGTTGCTGTGGGACGAGGATCATTCGTTCGTCGACCAGGCCGGCAAGCCCGGACCGCGCGGCCAGGGCCATGCCGCTCAGTTCCGCGAACTGCGCGACGGGCTCGGCGCCCTGCTCATCAATGCGGACCAGCAGGTCGATCCGATCGCCGTCCTCTACTCCCCGCCGAGTTTCCGGGCGCGCTGGATGCTCGACTATCGCCATCTCGGCCATCGCTGGATCGAACGCGACGCCGAGCGCGAGCACGAGGATCCGACGGCGCTTCGGACCGCGACGAGCGGCTTTCTCGCTGCGGTGCGTGGCGCGGGCTACCAGCCCTACGTGATCGACGAGGCGGCGGTGGAACAGGGGCTCGTCGGCGCTAACGCACCGAAGGTGCTGGTGCTGCCGCATGTCCTCGCGCTGTCCGATGCCGCCGCCGCGGCGATCGGGCGCTTCGTCGCGGGCGGCGGGCGCGTCGTCGCGGACATCGTGCCGGGCGAATTCGACCAGCATGTCCGCCGGCGGTCGGCGCCGATCCTGGCAGACTTGTTCAACAGCGAATCTGCGACGCTGGTCGACCCTGCCGGCCACCCCGGCGCGGTCGCCGCCCTGCGGCGCAGCGCCGCCGCGGCGGGCCTCGCGCCCTATGCCGCCCTTACCGATGACCGCGGGCAGCCGACGACCGGGGTCGAGCTCGTCCGCTACACGAGTGGCGAGGCGACGATCCTGGCCATCCTGCCGCTGGCCCAGGGGCCGCAAGGAACCTTGCGCATCGCCCTGCCAGGCCGGGCCAATGTCCACGAGGCGCGCAAGGGCGTCGATCACGGCGCGGTCGACCGCCTGTCGGTCGCTCTGCCGGACCGCAGCCCCGCGATCTTGGTTTCAAGTCCCCGCGCACCGGCCGCGCCGACCCTTTCCGTCCCGGCGCGGATCACGGCCGGAACCAGCGCCGCCCTCGCCATCGAACCGGCGATTGCCAGCGGCCGGTCGGTGATCCGGTTCGCGGTCATCGATCCGTCCGGCCGGCGCCATCTGGCCTATTCCGGCAATCTCGTGCTCCCGTCCGGCCGGGCCAGCCACAGCATCCCGTTCGCCGTAAACGATCCGCCCGGCCGGTGGACGATCCGCGCGACCGAGATCTTGACCGGCCGGTCGGCCGAGGCCGTCATCGACCTCGCCCCGGCGCGGACCCCATAGTACAATCCCGGGGACGCGGCGCGATGACCGCGGGTCGGGAGGGAATCCATGTTTTCTGATTATATCGCACGCGCTCGGTCGCGTGCTCCTGCTGCTGCCGGTGGGCGGGTCTATTTTCCTGCTGCGCACCGCGCCATTTTCCTGCCGGTACTGGGGTTGAGTCTTCTGCTCCTGGCGGCCGGATCGGCGGCCGAGGCGCAGACCAAGGTGATCCGCTGGGGCGACGTGGTGGGCGGGACCCACCCCTCGGTGGTGATGATCGACCGGGTCGGCAAGGCGGTGAAGGAGAAGTCCCAGGGCCGGGTCGAAATCCAGTCCTTCGCCGGCGGCCAGCTCGGCTCGTCGCGCGACATGATCGAGGGCGTCGCCAACAACATCCAGCAGGTGGTCACCGAGGGCGCCGCCAATTTCGGCCAGTGGGTGCCGTCGATCTCGATCGTCGAGGCGCCCTATATCTGGCGCGACGCCGACCATCTGGTGAAGGCGATGAACGGCCCGATCGGCGAAGAGATGAACAAGCAGCTCGTCGAGAAGCGCGGCATGCGCATCCTCGGCACCACCTATTACGGCACGCGGCACCTGACGACCTCGAAGAAGGAAGTGAAGGTCGTCGCCGACATGGCCGGGTTCAAGCTGCGCGTGCCAGAGAACGACGTCTTCAGGGCCATGGCCGAGTCCTGGGGCGCCAAGCCGACGCCGATGAGCTTCGGCGAGCTCTACCTCGCCTTGAGCCAGAACGTCGTCGACGGCCAGGAGAATCCGCTGCCGACGATCCAGGCCGGCAAGTTCCACGAGGTGCAGAAATACCTGGTCCTGACCGGTCACATCATCACGCCGCGCCTCGTCGTCATCAACGAGGGCTTCTGGAAGAGCCTGGGCGCCCAGGACCAGAAGATCGTCAAGGACGCGCTGGACGAGGGCATCGCTTGGCAGAACGCCGAGATCCAGAAGGCCGAGGCCTCGCTGGTCGCGACCTTCAAGAGCGCCGGCATGACCGTGATCGAGCCCGACCTCGCCGCCTTCCGCAAGGCGACTCTCGACGCCGTGCCGCCCAAGTTCACCAAGACC
>JAEULC010000093.1 GCA_016792605.1 Rhodospirillales bacterium | reverse complement strand
CCGCCGGTGAAGGGATGCGCGCTTTCGTCCAGCCGCCCATGGGCGAAGTCGAAGCCGATCGACTCCATCAGCCGCCGGCCGAGCGCCCGCTGCTTGTCGGCCGGAAACGGGCCGGGCAGCGGCACCGGCTTCGGCCGCCTGTTCTGCTTTTCCAGCGCCTGTGCGAGGAAGCCGGGCAGGAACGCCGCCAGGCTGTCGAACATCGTGTCGATGCGGGCCGAGCGCATGCCGGGCTCGTACTGGTCGAGCAGCGCGTCGTAGAGCGGCAGGCCGAGCTTCGCCGCCTTCACCGCCGCCATCTCGCGGCTGAGCTTCAGCACCTCGCGGATGTGGGGCAGCAGCATCTTGAAGTCGGACGCCGGCCGCGCCTTGCGCCAGACCTGCTCCGAGGCGGCCGAGGCCTTGGTCAGCGCCTCGACCAGCCGCGGCGGCACGGCGGTCGCGTGCAGCCAGGTGCGGCGCATCTCGCGCAGATTGGCGCGCTGCCAATCGTCGAGCCCGCCCTCGCCGCTCATCGCCGCATCTTGGGCCTTGTCGAGCAGCTCCCCCATCGCCGGATGGGTCAGCATCTCGTGGCCGGTGACCTTCAGCACGGCCAACTGCTCGGCCCGCGCCTCGGCGCCGCCCGGCGGCATCATCACCGACATGTCCCAGTGCAGCATGCCGGTGGCCTGCCCCAGCGCGTTGATGCGGCGGAAGCGGGACTCGAGTTCCTGGTAGGCGTTCATGCGCCCCTTGCTAGCATGGGGCGCAGGACCGCGCCAATTCCCGGCGGAAACAGAAGCGGCGGCTAGCCTTCCAGGACGAACGTAAGCTCCATCGTCACGCGGTACTCGACGATCTTGCCCTTCTCGACCTTGGCCTTCTGCGACACGATCTCGAGCCCGGTGATGCCGCGCACGGTCTTGGACGCGCGCTGCAGCCCGGACTTCACCGCTTCCTGGAAGCCCGTCGTGGACGACGACGTGATCTTGGTAACGCGAGCGACGGCCATGCTGTCCTCCCTCAAGGTGCGGCGCCCCTTCGGACAACCCGGGCGGGCGCCGGCCCGGCCGTTCGATCGGCCGTGGCGGGAAACAGTGTAGACCCGGAACCGGCCGCCTGTCGCATGGGCGGCCGGTCCTGGGCCGGCCGGTGCTGGGCCCGCCGGTCCTGGGCCCGCCGGTCCTGGGGGCCGGCCCTTGGCGGATGGCGGCGTCAGTCCTCCTTCATCGAGCGCAGCACGTAGACCACGACCAGCGCGGCGGCGAGCGCATACCAGGTGATGGCGTAGACCAGGTGGTTGTCGCGCAGGGTCACGTCGGTCTGGCCGCCGATCGGCAGGCCGCCGGGGTTCTGCTGCGGGCCGGCCTCGATATAGACCGGCAGCACCGTCGGCAGGCGCGTTGCGGCGGCCATTTCCTCCAGGTCGACCACGAACCAGAAATTGCCCTCGACCTGGTTCTTGGGCGTCAGCCAGCCGGGCGGGCGCGGCCGGCGCGCGATGCCCTGGATCACGACCTGGCCGTCGAGCTGCCCCGCCGCGCGGCTTTCCGGCAGCTTGCGGTCGAGCGGCACCCAGCCGCGGTCGACCATCACCGCGCTGCCGTCGGCGCGCAAGAGCGGCGTGACCACGTGGTAGCCGCCCTGTCCGTTGCGCAGCCGGTTGCCCAGGTAGAGTTCCTGGTCGTGCAGGAAGCGCCCCTGGACCTGCACGCGGCGGAACTCCAGCGCGTCGGGGATCGGGATGACGGCCGGCAGGTTCAAGGGCGGCGCGGTCAGGCGCTGCGCCCGCTCGGCGATCATCGCCCGCTTGTCCTGCATGCGCTCGACCTGCCAGGTGCCGAGCCCGATCAGCATGCCCAGCACGATCAGGCAGGCGAGCGTCAGCGGCCAGGAGAAATGGAAGCGGCGGTTGGCGACGACGGGCATGGGGCTCTCGCCAGTTTCCTATTACTACTTTTCGTCATGCCCGGGCTTGTCCCGGGCATCCATTTCGCCCAGCCTGCGACGATGCAGGGTGGATGGGTGTATATCATGGCAAGCAAGCCGTTTGGCACGCTCTACATCGGCGTCACCGCCGATCTCGCCCGACGCATCAACGAGCATCGCGAAGGTTTGGTCGACGGCTTCACCAGCCGCTACGGCGTCACGCAGCTCGTCTACTACGAGCGCCACGAGGACATCCGTGGCGCGATCCAGCGCGAAAAGACCATGAAACACTGGCCCCGCCAGTGGAAGATCAACGCAATAGCCGCCTTCAATCCGGATTGGGCAGACTTGTATCCAACCCTGTCCGCCTGAGCGCCCCGATAGATGGCCGGAACACGTCCGGCCATGACGTTGTTGGGATAAGTGCCAAGGCACCTCCATCCACCCTCCTCGTCATGCCCGGGCTCGTCCCGGGAATTCAACGGATGGTGGGTTGTGCGCGCGCCTCCCTGAATCGTCATCGCCGGACTTGTTCCGGCGATCCATTTCCAGGCGCGGCGGCGATCAAGACGCGGCGGATTGCAGCGGGTCTTCGCCACGTTCCATCGTCGGCTGCCCCTGTCGCAATGGATGCCCGGGACAAGCCCGGGCATGACGGTGCTGGGGGTCCAGGCAATCCACGCCCCTACAGACTCCGGTGCCGGTACTGCAGCGCGATGGCGGTGGCCTTGAACGGCCGCAGCAGGGCGAGCGTGCCGGCGATGATCACCGGCGGCCAGATCGCCAGGTGGACCCATTCGGGCGGCGTGAACAGCGTCTCGACCAGGATTGCCAGGGGCACCACGGCCGCGCCCAAGAGGAAGATCACGAACACCGCGGCCGCGTCGCCGCTGTCCTCCTTCTTCAGGTCGAGGCCGCACTCGCTGCAGACCGGCGCGACGGTCAGCAGCCCCTGGAACAGCTTGCCGCGGCCGCAGCGCGGACACCGGCAGCGCAAGCCCGCGGAGAACGGCGAGATCGTCATGGAACTACGCAGCCCGCCACTTCTTGCCCCCTCCTCCCCTCGCGGGAGGGGGCAGGGGCCGAGCGTCCACACACAGGCTCGGCGCCCGTTCTTGCAGCGCCGCACCCCTCCCCCTACCCCCCTCCCTCAAGGGGAGGGGGGACAGGAGCGGGTCGTGCGCGGCAATCAAATCCTCAGCTGCCCCACCAGTACACGGCGCAGAACAGGAACAGCCACACCACGTCGACGAAGTGCCAGTACCAGGCCGCCGCCTCGAAGCCGAAATGGTGCTCGGGCTTGAAGTGGCCCTTGAGGGCGCGGAACCAGCACACGATCAGGAACGTCGTGCCGATGATCACGTGGAAGCCGTGGAAGCCCGTGGCCATGAAGAAGGTCGAGGGATAGATGCCTTCCTTGAAGCCGAACGCCGCGTGGCTGTACTCGTAGGCCTGCAGCGCGGTGAAGGCGATGCCCAGGATCACCGTCAGGCCCAGGCCCTGCAGCAGGCCCTTGCGGTCGCCCTCGATCAGCGCGTGGTGCGCCCAGGTGACCGTGCAGCCCGAGGTGAGCAGGATCAGCGTGTTCATGAACGGCAGGTGGAAGGCGTCGAAGGGCACGATGCCCTTCGGCGGCCACACGCCGTCGACGCCGTGCAGCGCGGCGTGGAAGAAGGCCCAGAAGAAGGCGACGAAGAACATCACCTCCGACGCGATGAACATCACCATGCCGTAGCGGTGATGCAGGCGGACGACCGGGGTGTGGTTGCCCTTGAACGTCGCCTCGTTGATGACGTCGGCCCACCACATCCACATCGTGTAGAGCACGCCGAGCACGCCCGGCGCGATGGCCCAGGCGCCGATCGACTTCAGCCCCGGCTCCAGGCCCTTGCCCAGCATGTCCGGGTGCATGTACAGCACCGCGCCGAAGAACATGATCCCCGCCGACATGGCGCCGACGACCGGCCACGGGCTCGGGTCGACCAGGTGGTAGGGGTGCTTCGGCGCACCATGGGCGTGCGTATCGGCGCTCATTGGATCACTCCCGGGACTAGAGCTCGCGTCATCAGTTCACCGGCCTGGCCGGCGGGTTCAGCACCGTCGCGCTGGTGCGCGTCGGCTGGGTCTTCGGGTCTTTCGGCTGATCCTTGGCGCGGAAGAAGGTGTAGGACAGCGTGATCGTCTTCACGTCGTCCATGTTGACGTCCTTCATCAGCGCCGGGTCGACGAAGAAATTCACCGGCATGTCGGCCGACTGGCCGGGCGCCAGCGTCTGCTCCTTGAAGCAGAAGCAGTCGATCTTGTTGAAGTACTGGCCCGCCTTGTCCGGCGTCACGTTGAACATCGCGTTGCCCGTGGACGCCTCGCCGCTGCGGTTGACGGCGTTGTAGAAGGCCAGCGTGTCCTCGCCCAGCTTCACCCGGATCTCGCGCTGCGCCGGGCGGAACTGCCAGGGCAGCGACGGGTCGATGTCGGCATTGAAGCGCACGACGATCGTCCGTTCCGTGGCGACGTCCGGCGCGCGTTCGGCGCGGAGCGGCGTGCCGCCGAAGCCGGTCACCTGGCAGAACAGGCGGTAGAGCGGCGCCGAGGCGAAGGACGCCGCCACCATGAAGCCGACGAAGCCGACGCAGGACAGCATCAGCCGGCGGTTGCGCCGCTGCAGCTCGGCCTGCCGTGGCGCCGGGCTAGCCATGATTGCCCATCCGCACGATGGTGATCAGGTAGAACAGCACGGACAAGCCGACGAGCACGATCAGCAGCGCCCAGTTCTTGCGCCGCTGGCGCCGGCGCGCCTCGGCGGTGACGACGTGCGGCGTGGCGACGCCGTTGGTCGTCGTTCTGGCCGTCGGGCGGGGGGCGTCACCCCCGGCAGGTTGCTTCATGTCCATGGCGATGGTCACATCCGTCCCCCGGCGGCGCCTATGCGAGCCCGAGAGCGCGATCCGCGATCAGCGCGGCGAACAGCACGAACAGATAGAGCAGCGAGAAGCCGAACATCTTCATCGCGGTGCGGTTCTCGGCGTCGCCGAGCAGGCGCAGCGAGAAGCCGATGAAGACGAGGCTCATGGCCGTCGCGACCGCCGCGTAGGCGAGGCTAGCGAAGCCGAGCGCGCAGGGCACCAGGGCGACCGGCAGCAGCAGCACGGTGTAGACCAGCATCTGGCGTTTGGTGGCCGTGTCGCCGGCGACGACCGGCAGCATCGGCACCCCAGCGTTCCTGTAGTCGCCGTTCTTCACCAGGGCGAGCGCCCAGAAATGCGGCGGCGTCCACATGAAGATCAGCGCGAAGAGCGCCAGCGAGACCAGGCTGACCTCGCCCGTCGTGGCCGCCCAGCCGATCATCGGCGGGAAGGCGCCGGCGGCGCCGCCGATCACGATGTTCTGCGGCGTGCGGCGCTTCAGCCAGACCGTGTAGACGAAGACGTAGAAGCCGATGGCGAGCGCCAGCAGCGTGGCGGCGACGTAGTTTACCGCCAGCGCCATCACCAGGACCGAGAGCAGCGACAGGACGACGCCAAAGCCCAGCGCCTCGGCCGGGTCCATGCGGCCGGCCGGGAGCGGGCGGTTCCGGGTCCGGCGCATGATCGCGTCGATGTCGCGGTCGTACCACATGTTGATGGCGCCCGACGCGCCCGCGGCGACCGCGATGCACAGCACCGCGACGGCCGCCAGGAACGGGTGGATGTGGCCCGGCGCGACGTAGAGCCCGGCGAAGCCCGAGAACACGACCAGCGACATCACGCGCGGCTTCAGGAGCTGCACGAAGTCGCCGACGGAGGCGGCCTCGTGGACCGCCCCGTCGACGCCATGGGCCGCGTCGGTCCTCAAGCTGAGGTCGGCCATTGCCTAGGGCTCCGCGGCCGCGCTCAGTGGCCCGCCGCGGGACCGATGCGCGGCAGCTCCTCGAAGGTGTGGAACGGCGGCGGGCTGGAGATGGTCCATTCCAGCGTCGTCGCGCCCTCGCCCCAGTAGTTGTCGGCGGCCTTGGCGCCCGTGGTGAAGGTCCTGTAGCAGATGTAGAGGAACAGGAAGACGCCGGCGAAGGACACGTAGGAGCCCAGCGACGAGATCATGTTCCAGCCGTGGAAGGCGTCGGGGTAGTCGATGTAGCGGCGCGGCATCGACTGCAGCCCGGAGAAGTGCATCGGGAAGAAGGTCAGGTTGACGCCGACGAAGGTCAGCCAGAAATGGATCCGGGCGAGCCCCTCGGGGTACTGCCGGCCGCACATCTTGCCGATCCAGTAGTAGAAGCCGGCGAAGATCGCGAACACGGCGCCGAGCGACAGCACGTAGTGGAAATGGGCGACGACGTAGTAGGTGTCGTGCAGCGCCAGGTCCATGCCGGCGTTCGACAGCACCACGCCGGTGACGCCGCCGACGGTGAACAGGAAGATGAAGCCGATCGCCCACAGCATCGGCGTCTCGAAGCGCAGCGACCCGCCCCACATCGTCGCGATCCACGAGAAGATCTTCACGCCGGTCGGCACCGCGATCACCATCGTCGCCGCGGTGAAGTAGGCGCGCGTGTCGACGTCGATGCCGGCCGTGTACATGTGGTGCGCCCACACCACGAAGCCAACGAAGCCGATCGCGACCATCGCGTAGGCCATCCCCAAGTATCCGAACACTGGCTTCCTTGAGAAAGTGCTGACGATCTGGCTGATTATTCCAAATCCCGGCAAGATCAAAATATAAACCTCGGGGTGGCCAAAGAACCAAAATAGGTGCTGGAATAGAACGGGGTCGCCGCCGCCGGCGGGGTCGAAGAAGGTGGTGCCGAAGTTGCGGTCGGTGAGCAGCATGGTGATGGCGCCGCCGAGGACCGGCAGCGACAGCAGCAGCAGGAACGCGGTCACCAGCACCGACCAGACGAAGAGCGGCATGCGGTGCAGCGTCATGCCCGGCGCGCGCATGTTGAAGATGGTGGTGATGAAGTTGATCGCGCCGAGGATCGACGACGCGCCGGCGAGGTGCAGCGAGAAGATCGCGAGGTCGACCGAGGCGCCCGGCTGGCCGATCACGGAGCTGAGCGGCGGGTAGATCGTCCAGCCCGTGCCGGCGCCGACGCCGACGACCGAGGACAGGAGCAGCAGGAAGAAGCTGGGGACGAGCAGCCAGAAGCTGATGTTGTTCATGCGCGGGAAGGCCATGTCCGGCGCGCCGATCATCAGCGGCACGATCCAGTTGCCGAACCCGCCGATCATCGCCGGCATGACGACGAAGAACACCATGATCAGGCCGTGCGCCGTCACGATGACGTTCCACAGCTGCCCGTTCGGGCTGCCGTCGGCCTGGGTCAGGAACTGCACGCCGGGATCCTGCAGCTCCATGCGCATGATCACCGAGAACAGCCCGCCGATGATCCCCGCCACCACGGCGAAGATCAGGTACATCGTGCCGATGTCCTTGTGGTTGGTCGAGAACACCCAGCGCCGCCATCCGGTCGGCGTGTGGTCGTGCCCGTGATCGTGCCCGTGGTGGTCGGTGGCGGGAGTGGCGTAGCCCATGGCGTCCGTCCTAATCCAGGAATGCTAGGTTCGATGTGACTTGGCGCGACTTCGGCGGCGACGCGATCAATCGCGCTTCTGCTCGGCGACCTGCGACGCGGCGCTGGCCGGGTCGTTGGACGCGAACTTCTTCTTCGCCTCCTCGACCCAGGCCGCGAACTTCTGCTTGCTGACCGCCTCGACCGCGATCGGCATGTAGGCGTGGTTGATGCCGCAGAGCTCGGAGCACTGGCCGTAATAGACGCCTTCCTTGTCGATCCGGACCCAGGTCTCGCCGAGCTTGCCCGGCACCGCGTCCTTCATCACGCCGAAGGCGGGGATGCGCCAGGCATGGATCACGTCGGCCGCCGTCATCAGGATGCGGATGTTGGTCCCGACCGGCAGCACCACGCGATTGTCGACCTCGAGCAGCCGGCGCTGGCCCGGCTTGATGTCCTTTTCCGCGATCATGTTGCTGTCGAACTTGATCTCGCCGAAGTCCGGATACTCGTAGGACCAGTACCACTGGTGGCCGACGATCTTCAGCGTCATCTCGGCGTCTTTGGTCTTGTCGGTGTAGTAGAGCAGCTTGAAGGACGGCACCGCGATGGCGACCAGGATCACGATCGGAATCGCGGTCCACAGCACCTCGACCAGCGTGTTGTGCGTCGTCTTCGACGGCACCGGGTTGGCCTTCTCGTTGAACCGCACGACGACGTAGCCGAGCAGCGCCAGCACGAAGATCGAGATCAGGAAGCAGACCCAGAGCAGCATGTTGTGGAACGAGTTGATGCGTTCCATCATCGGCGTGGCCGCGTCCTGCAGGCCGAGCTTCCACGGCCCGGGCTCGGCGGCGAAGGCCGGGAACAGCATCGCCGCGACGAGCAGCGCGGCCAGCGCCAAGGCCAAGCGGGCCGACACGGCCAGGCTGGCGTCGGATGCAACGATCTTTCGCACTCTACATACCCCTTCGCTCGAAGGCCGCCGCGCCCGCCGGAACGGTCGCGCCGCCACCCCAGGCCCTCAATTCCGGACCCTTGTCTCACCCATCGGCCCGTTACCGGGCTTCGACGGACCGCCCGGCGTTGCGCCCGGCGATCAAATTCCTCATGACCGTCGACGTTTAGCGCCATGCCCGGGGCGCAGGCAAGGTCCGCGTCGGCCCCGCCGCCCCGGTCCCGACCCGGCCCGCCCGCGGCCGGCGCCCGCCTGACCGGGGCCGTCCAGGCGCCGGACCGGCCGGACGAATCCAATCCATTGATTTCTTTCGATTTGCCAGAGGCTGACCAACGCAATGGCGGGGCCATCGCCCGCCGATCCGGCCGGACCGGCGACGAAATGCCGCAGAAGCCGCCGCACCGGCCATGGGCACGGGTCTTGACGGACCGGGCGCGTATGTTCTTTATTTGTTCTCATGGCACGCGACGGATCCTGGTCGACCGGTTCGTGGAAGGCGAGCCCCTGGCGGGACGGGCCGCGGCGAAGGAAGGCCGATTCGGACGAGGCGTCCGCCAGCACCGCCAACAACCGGACCGCCAATGTGCTTGCCGGCCCTGCCGTGGCTAATGTGCTTGCCGGCCCTGCCGGCGGGGCCCGCCTTGCCGATTTGCGCGAGTGGCACATCGTCGAGGCGCGTTGCGCCCGATGCCGCCATGTCGGGCGGCTGCGGCCGAAGCAGCTCGCCGCGTTCGTGGCGCGCCGACCGTCGACGCGGGGCGGACGGCAGCTCGCCGGCCAGACGCGGCTGGCGGAAATCCTCGAACGCTTCGCCTGCAGCGAATGCGGCAACCGCGCCGGCAACGAGATCGCGGTCGTGGCGGTGGAACGGAATGTGTGAGGAGCCGTCGCTACCTAATCTGGGCCCGGGTCTGACCCCTGGCGACGCAGGAGACGCAGCAATTCCGGGAGCTCTTCCGTCACCGTACGCCACAGAATATTGCGGTCGATGTCGAAGTAGGCATGCACGAGCCGGTTACGCATGGCTACGATTCGCGACCACGGAATCAATGGCAGTTCGACGCGCGACTCCTCCGATATCTTCGAGGCGGCTTCGCCAAGGATCTCGATGGCGCGCGTCAGCGCGAACAGCAGCATTCGGTCGCGATCCAGGTCCTGGCGCGTGCGCCCGGCTGCAAACTGCAGCGCCGACTCGGCCGCCTCGACCATGTGCTGGAGCCGGTTTCGATCCTAAGGCCGCATATTGAACGGCGGCGGCTCGAACGACCTCCTCCCGGAACAGCGGGCTGAGGTCTTCGGCCGTCCGCAGGTCGACCCGGCGGCCGTCCAGCAGGCCGGATAGTTCCTCCGCGATGCCCGCGAGGCCCAGCAACCCGGGCTCTCCCTCGGGCTCGAACTCCACCAGCAGATCGACATCGCTGTCCGGGCGCGCCGTGCCGGCGAGCGCCGAACCGAACAGCGACAGTCGGACGATGCGGTGGCGGCGGCAGAGCGCGGCAAGCGCCGCGCGATCGATTGCCAAGCTCACGGTCATGCTTCCAGGCTCCTGCCCCGAACGCGCTCCGGCGACGCAGAAGCATATCGTTGCCCCGCGCCTTCGCCAACCGGCTGGTCGAGATACATCACAATCCGCCTGCCGCACTGCCCTTTCCGCCCCTTCCCCGCCCGTCGCGCCATGTCGCCGTCTTCGGCAACCGCGCCTTGCCGGCCTTTCGCGGCATCCGCGCGCCCTTGCCGCGGTTGCAGCGCGCGCAGAGCGTGCGGAGGTTGCCGATCGCAGTCTTGCCGCCCCGCGCGAAGGGCACGATGTGGTCGGCCTCGAGCGTGCACGCCGGGTCGTTCGCCGGGCTCTGGCCGCAGGCCATGCAGCGGAAGCGGTCGCGTTCGAGCACGCGGAAGCGCAGCGCGGCGGACACGCGCTGCCGGTCCTCGGGCACCGGCGCCGGCGTCGGCGTGACATCGGTGGCTGGAATCCACGGTGGCGCCGGCGCGCCTGTCGCCGCGCCTCCGCTCGACCCCTCGCCGCTGGACCCTTCGCCGCCCGATCCATCGCCGCTCGACCAGGCGACGAAGGCGGCAAGCGCGCGGCGCCAAGTGCCGAAGCGGAGGACATAGGCGCGCGGGCCGATCTGCGACGGCGGGCGGCGCAAATCGTCGTAGCCCGGCCGGCGTCCCAGCGCGGTCCACAGCGCGGCCAGGTTGTCGAAGCAGTCCGGCGTCGTGTAGCGCCGGCCGCGGTGCGACAACACGAGTCTGGCGCGCTCCAGCGCTGCCGGCCAGGAGCCGAAGCGCGCCACGACCGCCGCGTAGCCGACGCTGCTGGCCGCGTCGAGGTCGCACACGCGCAGGACCTTCCGCCGCCTGGCGCGCGCGACGCGGCGCAGCTCGGCCAGGATCTGGTCGTCGGTCATGCGCCGCGCCGCCTGGGCCCGCAGCTTCGCCGTCGCCGGCCGCGCGCCGCAGCGGTGCTGCAGCCCGGCCGCCGCCAGCGCCTGGCGCCAGCCGCCGAAGCGCTGCCAGATCGGCGTGTAGGACACCCGGGCCTGCGCCCGGAACCCCTTGATGGTCAGCCTGGGCCGGTCGACCAGCGCCGCCACGCGGCGCAGTTCCGCCAAGAGTTCCTCGTCGGCGTAGTCGACCAGCCGGTCGAGCGCGAAGGGGGCACGCGCCGGCCCGGCCTGGTTTTGTATCATGTATTGGAATTATACGATACAAAACCCGATCCGTAAGGGGGAGTCCCGAAATAAAAATTCGGACAGTCTTTTCAGGAGGTTGGGAATCCCGATGGACCGGGATTCCGCCATGCGCCGGGCGGCGCGGGCTCGGGCCGCGCGGGGCGACCGGCCTATGGGGAACCGACCGGGCTCAGCCGGCGGCCGGCGAAAACAGGATCGTGTTCTCCGCCGTCCAGCCGAGCCGGATCGGCGCGCCGACCGCGGCGGGCGCGTCGCGGCCCTCGGTCAGGCGCCGGGTCGTCAGCACGGTGCCGTCGGCGAGCTGCACGAAGCAGCTGGTGATCCCGCCGATGAAGATCACGTTGGTGACCGTTCCGGCCACCTCGTTCGCGGCGGTCTCGGACGGCGCGAGCGGCCGCAGATGCTCCGGTCGCACCAGCACGCGCACCGCCTGCCCCGCCGCCAGCGATGCCTCGGCCGGTACCTGCGCGCGGATGGTGCAGCCGCCCGGGCCGCGCACGACCGCCACCGGGCCGGCTTCGGCCACCGTGCCCTGGATCAGGTTGGATTCGCCGAGGAACGACGCCACGAACGGCGTGGCAGGCTTGAAATACAGTTCGGCCGGCGTCCCCAATTGCTCGATGCGCGCGTGATTCATCAGGCAGATGCGATCGGACAGGACCATCGCCTCTTCCTGGTCGTGCGTGACGTACAACACGGTGATGCCGAGCTGGCCATGCAGCCGCTTGATCTCCAGCTGCATCTGCTCGCGCAGCTTTCGGTCCAGCGCGCCAAGCGGCTCGTCCATCAGGATCAGGGACGGGTCGTAGACCAGGCAGCGCGCGATCGAGATGCGCTGCTGCTGTCCGCCGGAAAGCTCGCGCGGCTTGCGCCGGCCGACATCGGGCAGCTGCACCAGGCGCAGCACCGCCTCGACCTTCTCGCGGATCTCGGCCGCCGCCATCTTGCGCACGCGCAGCGGGAAGGCGATGTTCTCGAACACCGTCATGTGCGGCATCAGCGCATAGTTCTGGAACACCATGCCGAGGTCGCGCTGGCTGGGCGGCATGTCGGTCACGTCGCGGCCGCGGATGAAGACGCGCCCCGAACTTGCCGCCACCATGCCGGCGATGACGTTGAGCAGCGTGGTCTTGCCCGACCCGCTCGGCCCCAGCAGGGTCACGAACTCGCCCTTCTCGACGGCAAGGTCGACGGCCGACAGCGCGGCAACCGGGCCATAGCTCTTGCTTACCTGCTCCAGCCGGACCATGGACATCTTAAAGAGCCTCCCCGCGGACCGGCGTCATGCGCGCGACCGCTCGTCGTTCGGATCGTAGAGCGCGCCGACGATGACCGTCGCCTTGCGGCGCTCGCCCTTGATCAGGCAGTCCAGCACGGTGCCTTCCCGCGCCAGGTCGGCGGGAACATGCGCGAAGGCGATGCCCGTGCCCACGAAGTGCCCGGGGCTCGAGCTGCGGACCAGGGCGACCGGCCGATCGTCGTGGTACAGCACCGTGCCGTTCGCGGTTTCGCCTGTCCCGAGCGGCAGCTTCAGCCAGGTCGCCGACGGCGCCGCCGCGCTGCCGGATCCGTTCGCCTGCGCCGCCACCTCGAAGTTCAGCTCGCTGCCCCACTGCGCGTTGGCCTTTTCCAGCCGCAGCGCGTCGTAGGCCCGGAAGCCGATGTCGGCGATCCCGGCCTCGGCGCCGGCCTGCTTCAGCGCGGCGTAGACCGATGCCAGGCTTTCGATCCCGACATGCAGCTCGAAGGCGAGCTCGCCCACGTCGGACAGGCGCAGCACGCGCGCCATCGCGTAGCCGACCTCCATCTCCCGCGCCGTCGCCGGCGGAAACGCGGCGTTGCCGATCCTGGCCTCCGTGACGCGGGCCAGGATCTCGCGCGCAAGCGGGCCCGCCAGCAGCAGCGCGCCGTAGCGCGGCGTCACGTTCTCCAGCCGCACGCTGCCGTCGGCGGGAAGGCGGCGTTCCAGGCTTGCCTGGTGGTGGAGCTCGGCTTGCGGCGCCGCCGTCAGGTAGTAGTGCCGGTCCGACAGGCGCAGCACGACGAACGCGGCCTCGACCCGGCCCTTGGGCGTGGTCAGGAACCGGCGCTCGACCGCGCCGTCCTCAAGCAGCTTGCCGCCGAGCTGCCCGGCGACGAAGCCGGCGGCGCCAGGGCCGGTCAGGTCGAATTTCGCCAGGCTGGTGAGGTCGAGCAGCCCCGCGCGCTCGCGCACGGCGCGGCATTCCGCGGCTACGGCCTTGTCCATGTCCGGCGCCTCGGCGGTGCGGAACCAGGCCGGGCATTCCCAGCCCAGGCGCACGGCGAAGCTGGCGCCCGCCGCCTTGTGCAGGTGGTAGAGCGGCGAGGTGCGCGCCGGCCGGCCGGCCGTGCGCTCGGCGTTCGGGTCGATCGAGCCGTAGGTGTGGGCCTCGGCCAGCATCGACTTGATGTAGCGCTTGTTGGCGTAGGGGCCGAAGCGGTTCACGTCCAGCGGCGCCACGTCGATGCTGGGCTCGCCCTCGACCATCCATTCGGCCAGCAGCTGGCCGACGCCGCCGCCATGCGAGATGCCGGCGCTGAATCCCGCCAGCACCCAGAAATTGGGCGCGCCCGCCAGCGGCCCCATCAGCCCGTTGAAGTCGGTGGTGCGGCTGGTCGGCCCGCAGATCACGCGCTTGATGCCGACCTTGCCCAGCACCGGCACGCGGCGCATGCCTTCCTCGATGCACGCCGCGCCGCGCTCCAGGTCGGGCGGCAGCAGCTCCTGGCCGAAGTCGTCGGGGATGCCGTCGACGAAGCAGTAGGGCGTGTGCGGCTCGTGCACGCCCATGATCAGGCTGTCGCGCTCCTGGCGGAAGTAGAACGGCACGTCGTAGTCGCGCAGGATCGGCAGCTCGAAGCCGAGCTTGGCCAGCTCCGGCACCGAGTCGGTGACCAGGTACTGGCGCTCGGTCGGCAGGATCGGCAGGGTCTTGCCGACCAGCGCCGCCACGCCCGGCGCCCACATGCCCGCGGCGTTGACGACGTGCTCGGCGACGATCTGGCCTTTGTCGGTCGTCACCAGCCACTCGCCGCCCGGCCGCCTGGCCAGGCCGGTAACCTTGGTATGGCGGTTGATCTCGGCGCCGCCGGCGCGCGCGCCCTGGGCGAAGGCCTGGGTCGCCATGCTGGGATCGATGAAGGCCTCGTCCGGGACCCAGGACGCGCCCTCCAGCCCGCCGGTCTCCATCAGCGGGAAATGCTTCTGCGCCTCGGCGGGCCCCAGCATCTCGTAGCGGATGCCGTGAAACTGCATCTTCGCCGCCAGGGCCTGGTAGCGCTGGAACCGCGCCTTGTCGCGCGCCAGGCGCAGGCTGCCGACCTTGTGCCGGCCGATGCTGAGGCCGGTGTCGGCCTCCAGCTCCTCGTACATCCGGCAGCTCAGGATGTTCAGCCGCGCGATCGCCGGGCTTTCGTCGACCAGGATCAGGTGGCCCGCGGAATGCCAG
>JAEULC010000073.1 GCA_016792605.1 Rhodospirillales bacterium | reverse complement strand
TTGAAGGCGCGGAAGTTCGACGCGTCCAGAAGCCGGAAGCCGCCGCGATCCAGCCTGATCTCCACCGCTACGCCGCGGCTTTCGTCCGCGGTGCGGGCACGCCGACCTTGGACAGGTCGCCGAAACGCCGGTTGAGCAGCGGCATCACCTTGGTGCCGAAGGCCTCCATCGACTTGATGACGCGGTCCTGCGCGATCCCGGGAATGGCCATGAAGGCGCTGATATGCGTGGGCTGCAGCCGCTCGATCTCCGCCGCCAGGCGCTCGGCCACGCGCTCGGCGCTGCCGACCAGCATCCGGTCCGCGACGACGTCGAGCGGCGGCTCGTCCGGCGCCGGGATCTCCTTCAGGAAGGCGCCCTCCAGCTCGCCGTACTTGTTCCGCATCGACAGCGCCACGCGCCGGATGTAGCGCGCCCCCTCGGCCGCGCGCAGGGCTTCGTCGCGGTCGTCGGTGACGAAGATGTAGCGCTGCATGGCGTAGGGCGCCTCCGCCGCCACCCCGCCCGCGGCGACGTAGAGCGCCCGGGTCTTCTCGCGCGTCTCGGCGATCGCGTCGAGCGTGTTCCAGCCCGTGGTGAAGAACGGGATGTAGCCGCGGCGCATCGCGCGTCCCTGGGTCTCGGGATCGGTCGGCATGCCGGCAACGTAGATTTCCGGCCGGCGCTGCAGCGGGCGAACGGAGAAATAGGTCTTGGGAAACTTGATGTGCTTGCCGTTGAACTCGACCGGATCCCCGGCAAGGAACGCCTCGACGAAGTCGAGCGTCTCCAGGAAGATGCCGCGCGATTCCTTGAGGTCCACCCCGAACTTGTGGAACTCGTACTCCTGGTAGCCGGCGCCGAAGCCGAGGACGAGGCGCCCGCCGCTCAGCTGGTCGGCAAGGCTGATCTCCTCGAGCATGCGCACATGCTCGTAGAGCGGCGCCACGATGACCGCCGGCCCCAGCTTGATCCGCCTGGTCTGGGGCGCCATGTAGACGCACAGCGTCACGGGGCTCGGGCACAGGCAGTAGTTGGAGAAATGGTGCTCGGCGAACCAGGCAGTCTCGAACCCGATCTGCTCGGCCACCTTCACGTGGTCGACCATGTTGGCATAGATCTCGTGCGCGGTCTGCGCGCGGTCGCGCTGCGTCATCAGGTTGAACAGGCCGAAATGCATGGAACTCTCCCCGGGATTGGCCGAAGCGGCTAGAAGCCGACGATCGTCTCGCCGCCGTTCGGGCTGATCGCCTGGCCGGTGACGAAATCGGATTGGGCGGAGGCGAAGAACGCCACGGCGTAGGACACCTCCTCCGGCTGCGCCCAACGCCCCAGCGGCACCAGCTTCTCCTTGGCGCGGATCTTCTCCCAGCCCTGGGTCTTGATCGGCATCTCGGTGATGACCCCGCCGGGGCAGACCGCGTTGACATGGATGTTGAACGGCGCCAGTTCCTTCGCCCAGGCCTTGGTGAGGCCAAGCAGCGCCGTCTTGGCGGCGCAGTAGTGCGACGCGGTATTGGCGCCGTTCATGCCCCAGATCGACGAGATGTTCACGATCTTGCCGTAGCGGCGCTCCTTCATGCCGGGCATGACAGCCTGGCCGCAGAAGAAGGCGCCCTTCACGTGGACCGCGAACATCCGGTCGAAGTCGTCGACCGTGATGGCCTCGATCGGCCCGTGCTGGCCGATGCCGGCGTTGTTGACCAGCACGTCGATCTTGCCGAGCGCCTTGATCGCCTCGGCGACCAGGGCTTTCGTTGCCGACGGATCGGCGACGTCGGCGTGCGACACGAGGACCCGCCGGCCCATCGCCTCCACCTGCTTCGCCGTCTCGCGCGCCTCGTCCGCCAGGACGTCGTGCACCACGATGTCGGCCCCGCATTCCGCCAGCAGCAGCGCGTGGGCGCGGCCCATGCCGCGGCCGGAACCGGTGACCCATGCCACCTTGCCGGTCATATCGGTTGCTTTCTTCATCGACATGGCAATTCCCCTCAATAGCCGACGATCGTGTCGCCGCCGTTCGGGCTGATGACCTGACCGGTAACGAAATCCGCCTCGGGCGAAACCAGATAGGCGACGGCGTAGGACATCTCGATCGGCTCGGCGTAGCGCTTCAGCGGGTTCTTCTCTTCCTTGGCGCGGAGCGTCTCGGGGCTGTCGAGCTTGATCGGCCCGCCCGACTTGACGCCGCCGGGGGCGACCGCATTCACCAGGATCTTCCACGGCGCGAGCTCCTTGGCCCACGCCTTGGTCAGCCCCAGCAGGGCCGCCTTGGCGGCGCAGTAGTGCGGCGCCACCGGCGCCCCGGTCATGCCCCAGATCGACGAGATGTTGACGATCTTGCCGGACCGCCGCTCCTTCATGCCCGGGACCACGGCCTGGGTGGCGAAGAACGATCCCTTCACGTGCACGGACATCATGCGGTCGAAGTCCTGCTCGGTGATCGCCGGGGTCTCCGCGCGCTGCCCGTAGCCCGCGTTGTTGACCAGGATATCGATATGGCCGAGCGCGCCCTGCGCCTCGCGCACCATCGACTGGACCGCCGCGATGTCGGCGATGTCGCAGACCGCGACGTGGGCGCGCCGGCCTGCCTTGCGCACGCGCTCGGCCGTCTCGTTGGCCATCTTGGGATCGATGTCGTGAACCACGATGTCCGCACCTCGCTCGGCGAGCAGCAGGGCGTGCGCCCGGCCCATGCCGTCGCCGGACCCGGTTATCAGTGCCACTTTTCCTTCTAGGACGGACATTTCTTTACTCCTTGGCGATCAGCAGTATGTCTGCGGGCCTGTATGAAAGTTTCACTGCGTCACCGACGGCGACTGCCTGACGGTGGCGCTCGAGCGGGCGCCGCATGAGGACCCGGGCTCCTTGCGGCGTGGCGATGCGGCAGCGCACCGTGCCGGCGGTGAAGATGATGTCTTCCACCGTTCCCGCGATGACCGGGCCCGCGTCGGTCCCGGCGAGCGAGACCGCCTCGGGCCGTACGCAGGCGACGAGCGACCCGGCAGGAACGGCCTTTCCGGCTTCGGCTTCGAGCTCGAGGCCGTCGACCGTGACCACCTTGAGTGCGCCGCCCGGCCCCGGACGCAGATCCCGAACGTCGTAGAGGTTCGCTTCGCCCAGGAACCCCGCCACGAAGGCATTGGCCGGGTTCTCGTACAGCTCCCGCGGCGCCCCGGTCTGCACCAGCGCCCCATCGCGCATGATGCCAATGCGGTGCGACATGGTGGCCGCCTCGTCCTGGTCGTGCGTCACGTAGACGATGGTCGCGCCCATGTTCGCGTGGAAGCGGCGGATCTCGTACTGCATCTCCTCGCGCAGGTTCTTGTCGAGGGCGCCGAGCGGCTCGTCCATCAGCAGCAGTTGCGGGTCGTAGACCGCCGAGCGGGCCAGGGCCACGCGCTGCTGCTGGCCGCCGGAGAGCTGCGCCGGCGAGCGGTCGCCATACTCCGCCAGCCGCACGGTCTCGAGCATGCGCTTGACGCGGTCCTGGATCTCCGCCGACCCGATCTTGCGCAGGCGCAGCGGGAACGCGACATTCTCGAACACGCTCAAATGCGGAAAAAGCGCGTAGTTCTGGAACACCATGCCGATGTTGCGCCGGTATGGCGGCACGTCGACGACGTCGGCGCCTGCGATCGCGATCCTGCCCGCCGTCGGCGTGACGAACCCGGCAATGCAGCCGAGCAGGGTCGACTTGCCCGAGCCCGACGGGCCGATCAGCGAGAAGAACTCCCCGGCCTTGATCGCGAGATCCGTAGGCCGCAGCGCAGCCTGCCCGCCATAGGACTTCGATAGCCGCTCGACAACGAGGTCTGCGCCCCTGCTCGTCATCACGCCACCTCGCGCGGGCGCGCCGGCTTGCGCTCGAGCAGCACGGCAAGCAGCAGGAGCACCATCGAGAAGGCGACGATCAGCGTCGCGGCAGCGGCGATCACCGGGGTCAGGAAGTCCGACATCTGCTCCCACAGAAGCCGCGGCAGCGTCCGGGTCGTCGCGCCGGTAAGGAAGAGCGCGAGCATCAGCTCGTCGAACGAGGAGGCGAACGCAAGAATGCCGCCGACCGCGACGCCCGGCCGGATGGCCGGGAACGTCACCTTCCAGAACGCCTGCCACGGCGTGGCGCCCAGGGTCATCGCGGCCAGCTCGAGCTTGCCGTCGCTGCCGCGCAGCGATGCCATCACGGTGATGAAGGCAAGCGGGAACCCGACCACCGTATGGGCGATGATGGCCGCCGCGTGGCTGCGCAGAAGCCCGAGTTCCAGCATCACGGGATAGAGGCCGATCGCGAGGATCACGTGCGGCAGCATCATCGGCGCCACCACCATCGACGCCGCCAGTCCCGCCCAGCGCAGGCTGCCCCGCACCACGGCCAGCGCCGCCAGCGTACCCAGCACCATCGAGAGGAGCGCCGTGGGTACGCCGATGACGAGGCTGTTGGCGGCGGCGTTGATCCAGTCCGGGTTCGCCGCGAGCCGGGCGTACCACTTGGTCGAGAATCCCGCGGGCGGGAAGGTCAGGTACTCCTGGGCGCTGAAGGAGAGCGGCACGATGACCAGGTTCGGGATCAACAGATAGGCGAGCGCGATCGCCACGAAGCTCGCGACCGCCGGCCGGAGCACGCGCAGGATGCCGGGCGGCTTCACGCGATCACGCCCTTCCCCCGGCGCCGGCGAGGCCGACTCCGGAAATCCGCGCGTGGACGGCATAGATCGCCAGCGTCACGAGCAGCAGCAGCGTCGCCAGCGCCGAGGCCAGCCCCCAGTTGAGCAGCTGGTTCGCCTGCTGCTCGATCAGCACCGCCGACATCATGTGCCGCGGCCCGCCCAGAAGTGCCGGCGTGACGTAGAATCCGAGCGACATCATGAACACCAGCGCCGATCCGGCGGACACGCCCGGCAGCGACAGCGGCAGGAACACGCGCAGGAACGACTGGATCGGGTCGGCGCCCAGCACGCCTGCCGCCCGCATCAGGCGCCGGTCGATGTTCCGCATGCTGGCCACGAGCGGCAGGATCATGAACGGCAGCATGATGTGGACCATGCCGACATGGACCGCCAGCGCGCCCGGCAGGAACTGGATCGGCGTGTGGCTTTCGCCGAACAGCGCCATCACCGTGCCGATGCCCTCGTTCAGCACGCCCCGGCGCTGGAACACGACCATCCACGCATAGGACCGGATGACGACGCTGGTCCACAGCGGGATGACGACGAGCGCGGCGACGATGCGCAGCTTGACGCCCTGGGCGCGCGCCATGACATACGCGATCGGGTATCCGATCAGAAGGCAGAGCAGCGTGACGACCGCCGCGGTCTCGACGGTGTTGTACAGGACCCGCAGATAGACCGGGCTGGCGAGGATGGCCTGGTAGTTGGCCAGACCCGGCGCAGGATCCACGAAGCTGCGGACAACCACGCGCATCAGGGGCCAGAGGAAGAAGACGAGCAGGAAAAAGGCGGGCGCAATGAGGAGCCAATTGTAGCGCCGCGAAAGCTGCCAACCCGCCTTGTCTTCCCCTGGAGCGGTACGTCGCATCCAACCCTGCTGTCAGATCTGCCCTGGCGGCCGGAACGCTAGGATCGCCGCATCAACCCAACAGCCACTTGTTGAAGCGGTCGACCGTCTTGGACGAGTTGTCGGCCCAGAACGCCAGGTCGAGCAGCCGCCCCTTGCTGAAATCGGCCTCCACCGAGGGCAGGTTGGCGATCGTCTTCGCGTCGAGCAGCGCCAGCGCCTCCTTGTTGGTCGGCCCATAGGGAATGAGGCGCGAGTAGGCGGCCTGGACCGGCGCCGTCATGTTGAGCGCCATCAGCTCCATCGACCACTTGAGGTTCTTAGCCCCCTTCGGGATTCCCCAGGCATCGTTGACCAGGACCGCCTGGTTGAAGTGGAAGTCGACGGGCGCGCCGTTGAGCTTCGGCTCGTGGACGCGGCCGTTCCAGATGGCGCCGACATCGACCTCGCCGTCGATGAAGACCTGTCCGCCCTGGGCGCCGCGCTCCCACCACGCGAGCTTCGCCTTGACCTTGTCCAGGCTCTTCAGGCCGCGCTCGACATCCAGCGGGTAGAGCTTGTCGATCGGCACGCCGTCGGCCAGCAGTGCTACCTCCAGCGTCTGGAACGGCCGCTTCCACAGCCCGATGCGCCCCTGGTAGGCCCAGACATCGGCCCAGGACTTCGGCGCCGGCCCCTTCAGGTTCTTCGTGTTCCAGGCGATGTGGTACGCGGCGATGTCGGTAAGGAGGAAGTGCTCGTAGGCCGCGCCCGGGATCAGCGGCGCCTTGTTGACCACGCCGTAGTCGATGGCCTCGAACAGGCCGTTGCGGCCATGGACGATGAAGTCCTCCGCCGGCCCCTGCATCAGGTCCCATTCCACGGCCTTCGCCTCGACCATCGACTTCAGCTTGGCGGCGGGGTTGGCGGTGGTGACGATGGCGATGCCGGTCTTCTCGGTGAAGGCCTTGAACACCGACGCCTTGTAGGCGTCGTCGAGCTTGCCGCCGCCGGTCGCGACGACGAGCTGGCTGGGCTTCGCCTGCGCCCGGAGGATGGTCGGAGCGACGATCGTCGCGCTTGCGGCGGCGCCCGCCGCCAGCAGCGACCGGCGCGACATCTTGGACGGATTGGGAACGGTCGATCCAGACATGATGCCTCACTCCCCTTTGCTTGTTTGTCTCTTGCGGACTTGCGGCGGTCCTACACCATCAGCATCCCGCCGTTGGCCACCACGGTCTCGCCCACCATGAACCGGTTTTTCGGCGAGGCGAGGAACATGATCAGGTCGCTCATCTCGTCCGGCTCGGCGGCGCGGCGGACCGGGATCTGCTTGATGCGCTCGGCGAGCCAGCTCTGCCCGCGCGCGGTCTCGGTCAGCATCGCGCCGGGGCTGACGCCGTTCACCAGCACCTCGTGCGGCGCAAGCTCCTCGGCCAGCGACTTGGTCAGCGAGACCACCGCCGCCTTCGCCGCGGCATAGTGCGGCAGCGTTACCTTGGGGCGATATGCATCGGCGGACGCTACGTTGACGATCCGGCCGTAGCGCCTGGCGATCATCAACCCCATCAGGGCCTGCGTCGTGAAGAACGTCGTCTCGACATTGACCCGGAACGTCCAGGCCCAGTCGGCGGGCTTCATCTCGGCGGCCGTCGCGTAGCGCCAGCCGCCGGCATTGTTGACCAGCACGTCCAGGCGGCCGCCGGTACGCGCCTCGATCGCCTGGCGCAGGCCCGCCAGGGCGTCCGGATCGGCGCCGTCGACGGCGACGGGATGGACCCGGTGTCCCTCCTGCTCGAGCGTCCGCGCCTGCGTCGCGAGCTTGTCCGCCTGCAGGTCCGTCATGAACACGATCGCCTGGTCGCGGGCGAACTTCCGCGCGATCGAGAGGCCAAGCCCTTGCGCGGCGCCGGTGACGACGACGACCTGATCCTTAAACTCGCTCTGCATGGCACCCCGCACCTGCGAACGAAAACCGGAAGCCGCGAAAGCCTGCATCAATCGTTTGACGATGGCAACAACTGCATCAAATGTTGCAGACTGTTGCAGCGCGCTGCGTCCCGGCAGGCGCTACGGGCTGCGTTCCGCCGCGCCTTGTCCGGTTTCTATCGCGACGGATTGCGCCGGCGCGGCGCCTCATCCTCGTAGACGCGCAGGCCGCGCAGCTGGCGCTCGCTCTTCTCCAGGCGCCGGATCGCCTCGTTGCCGGCGCCGCCGAGCATGAGCGTGGCCAGGGTCTCCGCGACCGCCAGGAACGGAATGACGGTCGGCAGCAGGGACGCGGCCTCGTTCGCCACGACCAGGACGTGGTCGGCCTCGCGCGCCGCCGGGGACACCCTGCTGTCGGTCACCGCGACGATGCGCAGCTTCTGCGAGCGTGCGAAGCGAACCGCCGTCATCGCGTCGCGCGAGTAGGGCCGATAGCCGAAGACCAGCAGCACATCGCCCTCGCGCGCCAGCCGCAGGTCGTCGGCGAAGGTGCCCCCGGTGCCCGTCAGCAGCACCGAGTTGTCCGAGAACAGGCGCAGGACGTAGTGGAAGAAGAAGGACACCGGGTAGAGGCTGCGGAGCCCCAGGACGAAGATCGCCCGGGCGGACCGGAGCATCGCGGCGATCTCGCCCAATGCCGCGGCCGATTCCGGCGGGAAGGTGCTCGCGAGGTTCCGGCGATTCTGCTCGAGGAATTCGCTGACCACCGTTTCGGCGTGCAGCGTTCCCTTCTGGCTGCGGATCTGCTTGGCGCGCCGGGTGCGGGCGGCCTCGTCGAGAAACAGCTTCTGGCGGTAGCTGTCGCGCAGGGGGCCGTAGCCGGGCAGCCCGAGTTCCTGCGCCAGCCGGACCATCGTCGACGGGTCGACCTGGGCCGACGCCGCCACTTCCCGCATCGAGCGCAGCGCCACGAGCGCCGGATTGTCGACGATGAACCGCGCCGCCTGGCGAAGCCGCGGGCTCAGCGTCGCGAACTGCCGGTCGATGAGCGCGTCGATGTCGTCCGGCAGCCCGGTATTCTCGTCAGACATGGCCGTCCAAATGCCCGAGATCGGGGGCGAGCTATGGCACTAGGCTGAACTATGGACATCGGATCGCCTCAAGGTCCAGCGGGGAGCCGCTTCTGGCCGATCGGGTTCCTTCGCGCACCGCACATGGAGCGAAGATGTGCTAGAACCGCGTGTCATCGGCAACTGGCGAATATTGTGTCGGCGAGTCTTGCCGGCCACGTTCATTGAGTCACGCAGAGATCTGGAAGCGTTGGAGAATCAGATGAAGCTCGTAACTCTGACTGAGATTAGGCAGGCTCGGTCAGCTCTACCCTCCATCGTTCGGCGGACGCCCATCGTTCCCTTCGCCCGGACGGTCCCGGAGATCGGTCACGAGAAGTTGCACCTGAAGCTGGAGAATCTGCAGGTCACGGGCGCGTTCAAGGTTCGCGCCGCCTTTGCCATGCTCCAGTCGATGCCGCCCGACGCGCGTGCGCGCGGCGTCGTTGTCATGTCGTCCGGCAATTTCGCCCAGGCCTTCGCCCTGGCAGGCCGGGAGCTGGGCGTGTCGATCGCGGTCGTCATGCTCGCCAGCACCTCGTCCTATAAGGTCGAGGCGACGCGCGCCCTGGGCGCCTATGTCGACCTTTACGATGGCCCGGCGCTGCAGCGTCAGCGCCGCGTCGAAACCCTGGCCGCCGAACGCGGGATGACGGCGATCGACGTCTGGGAGGAGCGGCCCATCACCATCGGGCACGGCTCGATCGGCATCGAGGTCGTGGAGGACTGCCCGGGCGTCGAACAGGTGCTCGTGCCCGTCTCCAGCAGCGGCTTGGCCGCCGGCGTGGCGACCGCCGTCAAAGGGCTCAACCCCAAGATCCGAACGATCGGCGTCCAGCCGGTCCGCGCCAATGCCGCCTATGTATCGCGCCAGCACGGCGCGCCGACAGCGATCGACTATTGGGAGACGATCGCAGACGGGCTTTCGGCGCGACGTCCCGGCGAGTTCCCGTTTGCGCATCTCCAGGCGCATCTCGACGACATCGTCCTGGTGGACGAGAAGGACATCGGCATGGCGCATGTCGTCCTGAAGCGACGCGCCAAGGTGATCGCCGAGCCAGCGGGCGCGGTCTCCGCCGCCGCCTTTCTCGCCGGCAAGGTCGACGTGACCAAAAAGACGGTAGCGATCATCTCCGGCGGCAACCTCACGCCCGAGACCGAGGCGACGCTTGAGAAGCTGGCCGCTGCGCGCGGCCAATCCAGCTAGCCCAGCACCTCAGGCCCAGGGTCCGGATGGGCGGACGTCCAACCGCCGCGCCACCGCCTGCGCCGAGCGGCGGGCATCGGCAGCGACGACACGGTCGTCGACCTGCGTCGCCCGCCCATCGCGCATTACGATGCGCCCGTTCACCAGCACCGTGTCCGCCGTCCCCCCATGGGCCACGGCGATCAGCTGATGTGCCGGATCGATGCCGGGCGCGCTTTCCGCGTAGCGCGACGACCGTACGACGATGTCAGCCCGCTTTCCGGCTTCGATTGAGCCGATCAGGACATCCAGCCCAGCCGCGCGTGCTCCGCCCAGCGTCTGCATCTCCAGCACTTCTTCCGCCACAAGGCCCGTACCGACTTCGGCGGACATGACAAAGGCGAGGAACCCGGCATCGCCGGCTGAGCTCTGGCGCGCCGAGTCCGTTCCCAGCGCGACCGTGGCGCCCTTGCGCTTCATCTCCGGCAGCCGCGTCGGACTGCGCAGCACCGTGCCGCGCGAAGCATACGCGAAGGGACACCACACACTATTCGTGCCCGAGCGCAGGATCGGGTCGACTTCGGCGTCGCGGATCAGGTTCATGTGGACGAAGGTGGTCTTGCTGTCGAGGACGCCCAGTTCGGCAAGATGTTCGAAGCGTGGCTTACGCCAGCGCTTCTCCATCTGCTCGGCCAGGTCGATATCGTAGCCGATATGGCTATTGAAGACGACGTCGGCGCCGTTGGCCAACCGCTTCGCTTCGCGCAGAAGCTCGTCAGTTGCAGTTCCTTCGCCATAGAGCGCGATGTGACCGTGGACGATCCCGTCCTTGTCGCGGTTCCGATGCAGCTGGCCTCCCAGCATCTTCAGGCAACGGTCGCGGCTCGGCGGCACCCGCTTGGCCAAGCTCGGACTTAGCAGGCCCGGAATGATGGCCATCGACTCCGTATCGTCCCAAAGATAGGGGTCCGCCAGCGTGCATCGTACGCCGACGGCCTGTGCCGCGGTCGCGACCGCGTCCGGGTCGAAGGCGCTGCCTGGCTCGACGAAGCAGGTGATCCCGTGCCGTAGCATCTCGACGCATGCCAGCGCCGTCGCCGCCATCTCGTCGTCGGGCGTCAGCG